>JBDTOS010000272.1:0-4054 GCA_039933095.1 Dokdonella sp. | reverse complement strand
CCTGCATGCGTAACGTGATCGGGCCGGCTTTTTCGGCACCGACCGGTTTCGCATCGACCGACCGGATCGGCGTCACCTCCGCCGCTGTGCCGCACATGAAAATCTCGTCGGCCAGATACAGGTACTCGCGTGGCATGTCCCGCTCGACGACTTCGATTCCGTCTGCGCGCGCCAGGGTGATCAACGTGTCACGGGTAATACCGTTGAGAATCGCGGCGCTGACCGGTGTCGTGTGCAATCTGCCATCGAATACGAGGAAGATGTTTTCGCCGGCACCCTCGCTGAGTAATCCGGTCGATGCCAGGGCAATGCCTTCGCCAAAACCCAACCGGCGAGCCTCACGCGCGATCAACTGGCCGGATAGATAATTTCCACCGGCTTTGGCACCGGCGGGAATCGTATTTGGCGCGAACCGCTGCCAGCTCGACACGCAGGCATCGATACCCGTTGTGAGCACCTCGGGGCCGAGATACGGCCCCATTTCCCATGCAGCGACAGCGACATCGGTCGGTGTTTCCGCCGAGAGCCCAAACCCACCAAGGCCACGAAATGCGACCGGGCGCAAATAGGCAGCGCCCAATCCGTTGGCCTTGATCACCTCATGACACGCAGTCTTGAGCGCATCAAGCGAATACGGCATCGCCATGTCGTAAATCTTGGCCGAATGAAACAATCGCTTGATGTGATCGGTGAGGCGGAAAATTGCCGCGCCGTCTGGCGTCTTGTAGCTGCGAATACCCTCGAAGATGGACGATCCGTAGTGCAGCGCATGCGACATGACATGCGTCGTTGCATCGGCCCACGGCTTGATCTTGCCGTTATGCCAGATGTGATCCGGGTATTTGCGTGTCATCGATGGTGTTCCCAAAAGTCGTGTGAGAAGTCAGTAGGCGATATGCAGGCGCCGCATGACCTTGCCGGTCAGCCAGGCCGGGCCAATCAGCAAATAGGCAAGATCCGTGAAGAACGATGGACGCTTGCCCTCGATCGCGTGGCCGATGAACTGGCCGATCCAGGCGACAACGAAAATACCGATCGCCCACAGGAGCAGCGCGTGCGGACCGATGGTTTCGTACAGCCAGTAATTCAGCACAGCGAGGGCAAGAAATAGAGCAATCATCGCCGCACCGAGCGGACGCGACAAGCGCCAATAGAAACCGATTGCAGCGACCATGGCAAGGGCGCACCAAAGTCCCGGTCTGCCGATCGCCGCAGGAACCGGAATCACCCACAACGCAGCGAGTGCCGCCCACAGGATCGCCGGGACGCAAATCCAGTGCAGCATCCGATTGGTCGGATGTTGGTGATCGCGGCTATAACTGCCGAACCACTCATTGACGCTGCGCATTGTCACGTCCCCATCCATTCAAGTGTTGATCCGCACTGTACGGGCGACAGGGCTGCGGATAAAGCCGCGGCGCAGCACTGATGCAAAGGCGCAGAAGCATCGCAATACCTCCTGCGTGGTTCCACAAGGCGTTGACGCGGTCTGATCAATCGCCCAATCAATCAAGCTCGATGCCGGCAAGGCGCTTCAGTGCTTCCGCATACCTGGCCGCGGTTCCCATGATGATTGCTTCGGGCACCTTGGGCCCGGGCGCCTGTTTGTTCCAGTCGAGTGTTTCCAGATAGTCGCGCACAAATTGTTTGTCGTAACTCGGCGGGCTGATGCCGACGCGATAGTCTTCGACCGGCCAGAAGCGCGACGAATCCGGCGTCAGCATTTCATCCATGACATACAAGTTACCATCAGCATCAGTACCGAACTCGAACTTGGTGTCGGCGATGATGATGCCGCGCTCGGCTGCATAGGCGGCTGCAAATGCGTAGATTGCCAGTGTGGCGGTGCGCACCTGTTCGGCCAATGTCTCGCCGAGCAAATCGACGACGGCATCGAATCCGACGTTCTCGTCGTGACTGCCGGCAGCCGCCTTGGTCGATGGCGTGAAAATCGGTTCCGGCAGTTGTTCGGCTTGGCGCAATCCGCTCGGCAACTTGATGCCGCACAGGGTACCGGTAGCCTGATAGTCCTTCCATCCCGAACCGATCAGATATCCACGCGCAATCGCCTCGATAGGCAATGCATTAAGGCGGCGCGCGACCACACTGCGCTTTTCGTACAAGGCAAGATCGACGCCGGTCGGAAGCACGCTCGCCACAGGTTTCCCGGTCAGATGGTTCGACATCACCGCAGCAGTCTGCGCAAACCAGAAATTCGATATCGCCGTCAGCATCTCTCCCTTGCCGGGAATGGGATCGGGCAGGACGACATCGAACGCGCTGAGGCGGTCGCTGGCGACGATCAGCAGTTCGTCATCGGACAGCGCATACACATCGCGTACCTTGCCGCGATGGAGCAGGGAAAGCTCCGGCAAATTGGAAACACTAAGGGTGGTGGGCACGGCTGTCCAGGCAGTCTATGGATGCGCGATATTGTAGCGGGTCGATTTGCTGTATCCGCCCCCGCAATTCGGGTTCGCAGGAAGCCCCATGCGCTTACCGGCTAGAATTTGCAGTCGGCGTCGCCTCCTGCGTATTTGCGCTGATCGCCGCAGCGATCGTGCCAGCTATTGGCATTCGCAGCATTCACCCTCACTATCGAATCGATGAATATCACCGGCAAATTGATTGGCGCGTTTCTCGGCCTGATGATCACGCGCAGTTTTGCCGGCGTGCTGATCGGCCTGTTTCTCGGCCACTTGTACGATACCGGCGTCGCGGCACGACGTGGCGGTGGAGCGCCGGCCGCGTTTCTCAATCCGCTGTTCGCGTTCGCGGGCGCGGTATCCAAGTCCGATGGGCGCGTGTCCGAGTCCGAGATCGCCGCTGCCGAAGCATTGATGGCGCGCATGAAGCTCGATCCCGAGCAACGGCGTGCGGCGGTCGACAGTTTCAATCGCGGCAAGCATGGCGAGTTCCAGGTCGACGCCGCGATATCCGAATTGCGTGCGTGGTCCGGGGGGCGTCGCGACCTCGGCTTCCTCCTGATGGACCTGCTGCTCGATATCCTTCACGCCGAAGGTCCTCTTGCAGTCGAGAAGCTCGCTCTAATTCGACGTCTATGCGATTCGATTGGCTTCAGCGAACAGGATCTGGCTGCGTTATCGGCACTGAAAGGCTACGCGTGGCCAGGGCAGCGCAGCAGCAGCGGACCACGACGTACGCAAAGTGCAACGGTCGATGCCTATTCCGTGCTCGGACTCGATCGCAGCGCCAGCGACAGCGAAATAAAGACCGCATGGCGCCGCCTGATGAGCCAGCATCACCCCGACAAGCTCGGCAACGTTCCAGACGAGCTCAAGCGTCGCGCAGAAGCGCGCGCGCGCGATATCAATGCCGCCTATGAGCAGATAAAGTCGCAGCGAGGGTTGGCCGGAAAATCGTCCTGATCGTGTCTTGAATTTTATTGCCGGCACACCGCCAACCCCCAAATCGGGAGTTTCCCATGAAGCAGTCCGCCATCATCGCGCCGTCGATTCTCTCTGCAGATTTCGCCCGCCTGGGTGCCGAGGTCGATGACGTCATCAAGTCCGGCGCCGACTGGGTTCATTTCGATGTGATGGACAATCACTATGTGCCGAACCTCACGATCGGGCCGCTGGTTTGCCAGGCGCTGCGCAAGCATGGCGTTACCGCGCCGATCGATGTGCATCTGATGGTCAAACCGGTTGATCGCATTGTCCCGGACTTTGCCGAAGCCGGCGCGACCGGAATAAGTTTTCACCCGGAAGCCAGTGAGCATATCGATCGCACACTAGCGCTGATCAGGGAACATGGCTGCACGGCTGGTCTCGTATTCAATCCGGCCACGCCACTTTCATATCTGGACTACGTGCTCGACAAGATCGATCTTGTCCTGATCATGTCGGTCAACCCTGGATTCGGCGGACAAAGTTTCATCCCGGAGGCGCTGGTGAAATTGCGCCAGGTGCGAGAAATGATCGATCGTTCGGGTCGTGCGATCCGGCTCGAAGTCGACGGTGGCGTCAAGATCGACAATATCGCCGAGATCGCCCGCGCCGGCGCCGATACGTTTGTCGCCGGCTCAGCCATT
>JBDTOS010000271.1:0-4085 GCA_039933095.1 Dokdonella sp. | reverse complement strand
CGGCTTTACCACGTGGACGCGCCTGGGCACTGGCTTGCCCAACGCTCCGGTGTTCGCTCTGACGTACAACGCTCAGCACGATGCATTGATCGCCGGAATGCTCGGACGAGGCGCCTGGCGACTTGATGGTGTTGCCAACAGCAGCGGGAATACCATTATTGCGAACGGGGTTGAGTAGTTTCGATCTTCCCTTTGGCCAAACCAGTCATTACCCATCGCAGGAGAGTTTGGAAATGAATGCCTACCGCAAATCTTCATGTTTCGCTGCCGCCGCAATCTGTCTTGCCATGATTGTGCCGTCGCAGGTCAGCGCGCAGGCACCAACAGGCCCGTCGTCGACGCTGGCACCAGGCGTTCTGGTTGGCGGTGCGGACTTCCCGTCCTCGGCCTGGATCGCCGACGACGTGGGACGAGTAGCCGCGATCAATCTCGACAACGGGGCGATGAACTGGCGCGGACCCGCCGAGGGTCTACCTCTGGCCCTGGTCGATGGCAAATTGGTCGTGCTCGGCCGACCCGAACGTTCAGGGCAAATGAGCCTGCTGTTGCTCGATCCGGCCAGCGGTTCCTCCGTGGGAACCCTGCTTGGCCAACTGCCCGAGGGCGTACTGGCCAGCCCGTATGCTCAACCCAATCGAATTTTCAAGGCAGTCGCCGATAACAGCACAGGCACGCTTCGGGTGTTCTGGACGTATAGCGAATGGCCATTGCGTGGGGCACTGCTGGTGAACGACGCCACTCCGGACGCTGGTCGGCGTGAGCTCAATGGTGTGATGACGGTCGATTTCCCCGCTCACACTCTGAAACTTTCCTCGACGGCTGGCGCACCCGCAAATGTCGCCGCTGATTTGACCGGCAACGAACGCGTGCCGGGGGTCGAAGGTACGCAGTTCCGTTCCGCCGACGGCACCTACGCCCTGGCCGCCAGCCCCGTTGACGACGATGTGCTCGGAACGGCATGGCGCTGGACCTTGCATGAGCGCGGTTCCGCCCGAACCGTGGCTCAACTGCAACTGCCGTATTCGCATGCACCGTTCTTGGTTCGCGCCAATCGATTGTTCTGGCAGTCGCCACCGATAGCGATGCGACAGGCTTCCGGGGAGTATCTGCAACAATCGCTGCGCCTGGTCTGCCAGGATCTGACCAGTGGTCGCGAGTTGTGGTCGGTAAATCTGCTCGATCAGAAATTTCGCGGGGTGTTGCCACCTTGATCAGCTAGCTGTGGGCGTTCGCCGCTACTGGCACGTGCCGGCGCCGCGCGCCAATGACGATTTCGAGCGGCGCTCTGTGTGTCTCGCTCGCCTTGCAGCAGATAGGTCGAATCGTGGGGATGCGTGACGCCGTTATTTCCCACGGCTCACAAAGTTTGCCCTCGCGCTTGACCTGACGCCCGATCATCGCGGACGGCTGGATAGCGATCTTCTAGTGCCTTGATGTGCCATGCGGGGCATGTTGCCGCCATGGCAATCGCTCCGCAGCCAACTCGTCGATACCGACAACCCGGGGTGCTACCACTGCATCTCGCGGTGCGTGCGGCGAGCATCGCTTTGCAATCTGGATCCGCTCACGGATAGTCATTCGAGCGTCGGCGCGGATGGCTCGAAGAACGTTTGCTGGAACTGGCGGATGTCTTCGCCGTCAGGCTATGCCTCTGACGCATGGTCCTGCCGTGGCATCTGTGGCTCATCAAAAAATGACCAGGGTACAAACTACGGCAAGATTCGTATAAGATTTGTCAGGAGTGCCGTCACGACCAGCACGTACACCAGCCTTTGGCGTCCTACTGGAGATCAGACAAATGAATGTGTCGAGTGACGGTGCCCGCAGCCCGAGTTTTTTCGGCGATGAGAACCCCGCGTGGTCAGGCTGCTTCCGGCGTGTTGGAACGGCACGGCTACTGTCTCGCCATGGACTGTTCCGACTTGCAGCGGCTTTCGTTTTCGGACAAGCGCTGACGTTCGATGTAGCGCACGCTCAATCAAGTCCTGATCTGGTTCGCAGCTACACCGGCTGCTGCGGTCTGGGCTGGGCGGTTGCAGATATTGCCGATCTTGATGGCGATGGGCGACGAGACTTTGTTGTCTCGGTTATCAACGCTAACCAGGTGGTTGCGTACTCCACCGCCAATGGAACGCCCTTGTGGACGTCGACGCCAGCAGGACTGGCTGCTTTTGGCTCAGCGATCAGCAGCGCAGGTGACATCAATGGTGATGGCCGCAGCGACGTAATTGCAGGTGCACCTCTTGTACCCGGCGGTGGTGCTGTACGCCTCATTTCCGGGCTCAACGGCCAAATCTTGTTGGCACCACCGAAGCCGGTCGGTGCGGTCCGCTACGGCTCCGCTGTTTCTGCGCTACCGGATATGAACGGTGACGGGGTCGGCGAGTTGCTGGTAGGTGCCCCCGGTGGCAATGGTGCGGTCTACGTGCAGTCCGGCAGCGATGGTAGCGTTCTGCGCACGCATACCGGCACTCCGGCGAGCGAATTTGGTGCGGGCGTCAGCAGTCTGGCCGATATCGATGGAGATGGTATCCGCGACTACGTCGTCGGTGCGCCGGGCGATGGACCCGGGCGCGCATATGTCTACTCGGGCGCTACGGGATCGTTATTGTTTACCCTCACATCACAAAGTGCTGGCGGGCATTTTGGGGAATTCTTTGTCGCCGATGCCGGCGATGTGGATGCCGACGGGACGACCGACATCTACGTGGGTGCCTACGACGAAGCCGTTCACAACGGTGCCGCCTATGTCTTTTCCGGAAGAACCGGATTGCGTCTTTTCCGAATTGGCGGCACGTCGGCAGAGGGAATGGGGCCGGGCCGCGCAGCAGGCGATGTCGACGGCGATGGCCACGCCGACATTATCGTCGGTTCGTATACGTACAGCGGAGCGGGAATTGGGCAGGGCGGTCGCGTCAGCATCTTCAGCGGAGCTGATCAGAGCGTATTGGCTCGCGTCAACGGCACGCGGCCGGGTGGCCAGCTCGGCTTTGATGCGGTGGGCGTCGGCGACGTGACCGGTGACGGGCGGCTGGACTTCATTGTCGCAAGCTCGCCTGCCAGCGCAGTCGATCTCTTCGCCGGCGTTTTGAACAGCACGCCGCCATCGGCGACGCTGCATTTCGATAGCGCCGCAGGCCCGACGATGAAGACGATCGTCCGCAGTTCGGGGGCGGCGGTGAAATTCGCGTGGACAACATCGACCTTGCCTGCTGGCGCAACCTGCCGCATCTACCTGCGCCCGAACGACGCGTACGCGGCATTGGCGTCGCCCACCTCCAGTGGAACCCTTACCAACACAACGATGAATAATTGGGCCGCGGGAACGTATACCTTCTATCTGGGCTGCTCGAACGGCACCCAAAGCAGCAATATCACGCTGGTAATTCAACCTGCGATGCCGACTGCATCACTGCACTTCGACAGTTCCAGCGGACCCACGACCAAGACTGTTGTGCGCAACTCCGGTACGCCGGTGACGTTTGCGTGGACGGCATCGGCGCTGCCATCCGGTGCTACCTGTCGCATCTATCTGCGCCCGAACGATGCGTATGCGGCACTGGCCTCGCCGACCGCCGGTGGCACCCTGACCAACACGACGATGAATAACTGGGGCACCGGAACCTATCTGTTTTACCTGGGCTGCTCGAACGGCACCCAAAGCAGCAACATCACGCTGGAGATTCAAACAGCGACGCCGACTGCGGCACTGCAATTCGATAGTTCCAGTGGTCCCACAACCAAGATCGTTTTGCGCAACTCCGCTACACCGGTGACGTTTGCGTGGAATACGTCGGGTCTGCCGTCCGGCGCCACCTGTCGGATTTTCCTGCGCCCGAACAATACGTACGCCGCACTGGCCTCGCCGACCGCCGGTGGAATCCTGACCAACACGACGATGAACAATTGGGCCACCGGGACCTATACGTTCTATCTGGGCTGCTCGAACGGCACCCAAAGCGGCAACATCACGCTGGCGATTCAAACTTCGACGCCGACGGCAACATTCCACTTCGACAGTTCCAGCGGTCCCACGACCAAGACTGTTGTGCGCAACTCCGGTACGCCGGTGACGTTTGCGTGGA
>JBDTOS010000270.1:0-4085 GCA_039933095.1 Dokdonella sp. | reverse complement strand
GTCTTGCTGAATCCCATGTCGCGATAGAACGGACTCATGATGCCGCCAATCGTCGCCTGCTCAGGAATCTTGAACAGCAGAATGAACAGCAAGGTCACGATCGCCAACAGCCAGCCGTAGCGGCGAAAAAAATCGACGAACGGATCGATCACGCTCTCGTGCATCGCGTCACGCCAGCTGCTCGGCAAGGTTCGATGCACGATCGGCTCACGAGCCAGCAGATTTGCTGCGATCGGAATCGCCATCGCTACGGCCATCACCAGATAGACCCAACTCCACGACACATGATCGGCAAGAATCAACGCGAGAGCGCCGGTCAGGATCAACGCAATGCGATAACCCAATGAATACGTGGCAACCAGCGCACCCTGATCTTCCGGCGGCGCAATTTCAATGCGATACGCGTCGACTGCGATATCCATCGTTGCACCCGCGAAGGCAACGACCAGGGTCGCGATCACAAACAGCGTCAGCTGCTCTGGCGTGATCAAAGCCATTCCCAGCAAACCGAGCACAACGCCGAACTGTGCGAACAACACCCACCCGCGGCGCTGACCGAGCCGCGCGAACAACGGCACGCGAAAATGATCGAGCAAGGGTGCCCAGATGAACTTGAACGCATAGGTCATCCCGGCGCTCGCAATCATCGTGATGCTGCTTAGCTCGATGCCTTTTTCCTTCAGCCAGTACGCGAGCGTCCCGGCCACCAGCAGAAACGGCAGTCCGGACGAAAACCCGAAGAACAGCATGGTCCACGCCGAAGGTTGCGCAAACGCGCGCCAGACAGAGCGCTTCCGGGTTGCTGGTGCAGCTGCGCTCATGTCGCCCGATCGTGTTTCGGTAGTTTGTATTCAACCAGATACGGCGCGTGGTCGGAGAAGCGCGGTGCCGGTGTGATCTGACATGCCTTGAGCTTTTTGCCCAAAGTCGGCGTAACCAACTGATAGTCGATGCGCCAGCCGACATTGTTCGTGCGCGCCGCGCCGCGATTGCTCCACCAAGTGTAGTCCTCGCCCTCGGGATGCAGCGTGCGGTAACTGTCGACCCAACCGTTCCTGCCAGCGGCATCCGCCGCGTCCGCACACAGGCCATTCAGCCACTCGCGCTCGGGCGGCAAACAGCCCGAATTTTTCTGGTTCGAGGTCCAGTTGCGGATGTCCAGACGACTGCGCACGATGTTCCAGTCGCCACACAGGACATAGTCGCGCCCGCTCGCGAGCCAGCCGTCGAGGATGGGCTTCAACCAGTCCATCACCTTGAACTTGAACCCCTGCCGTTCGTCGCCCGACGAACCCGACGGAATGTAGAACGACACCACGCTCAAGTTGCCGTAGCGCGCCTCGATGTAACGACCCTCATCGTCGAAGGGTGCCCAGCCCAAGGCGGTGCGCACTTCATCGGGCTCGCGTTTCGAATAGATCGCAACCCCGCTGTAACCCTTCTTTGTCGATGCGTCGCGATAAAAACAGTGATGCCCATCCGGGCGGAACATCGGATCGCTGAGTTGATCCTCCTGCGCCTTGGTCTCCTGGATGCATACGACATCGGCGTTCTGCTTGCACAGCCAATCGAAAAAACCCTTGGTTCCGGCCGAACGAATGCCATTGGCGTTGAAACTGATGATGCGCATGGATGGGCCTTTGCTGCTTAGCGCGCGATCATAGCAATCACCGGCGCTATTCGGTCGCGGCTGTTGCGCACACTGCGTGATCGCCTAGGATGAGCGGGCAATTTTCTCGGCGGAGCGTGTGTGGAAATAGCTGTTCAACCGGTTGGTACTGCGCATCGGGCAGCGGTTCTCGCTTTGCGCGTGCGTGCCGACCAGCTCGACTATGTCGGCACGATGCGCGACATGTTGCTCGACGCGGAAGCCTGCCCTGGCAGCGAACCAATGGCAATCCTGCGCGACGATCGCGTGGTCGGTTACTACCGTCTCGATTTTCCGGCGGCAAGGGAAGAAAGCGCCAGGTTGCAAATCGAGTACGTCACCCTGCGCTGCTATCTCGTCGACGCCTCGGCACAGCGCAGCGGTATCGGCGCGGCGGCGATGTCGGCAATTTGCGCTGATCTGCGCGTGCGCTATCCGTTGCTGGCAAGGATCGCACTGAACGTCGATCCCGAGAATTCAACTGCTCTCGATCTGTATCGCCGCTGCGGGTTTGTCCATGTCGCGGACCTGGCCTACGGCGGCCGCAACGGTCCGCAGCATGTGTTGCATCTTGAAATACCTAGCGCCGACTTACCTCGGGACACCGCTATCGGGAGATAATCCCTCTCATGCACGCCTACCAGATGCACGCCTACCAGAAAGAACTGCTCGATCTCGCCCTTGCACGCGGCGCCCTGCGTTTTGGCGAGTTCACATTGAAGTCGGGACGGGTCAGTCCGTATTTTTTCAATGCCGGTCGCTTCGACTCCGGCGCTGCATTGTCTGAACTCGGTCGAGCCTACGCCGCAGCCGCGATGGAGTCGGGCGTCGAATTCGACATGTTGTTTGGTCCCGCCTACAAGGGCATCGCACTGGCCGCGATTACCGCGACCGCGCTGGCCGATCACCACGCTCGCGATCTACCATTCGCCTACAACCGCAAGGAGGCCAAAGATCATGGCGAAGGCGGTTCACTGGTCGGCGCGCTGCTACGCGGTCGCGTGTTGATTGTCGACGATGTGATCACCGCCGGAACCGCGATCCGCGAGGCGCTTGCGCTCATCACGGCAAATGGTGCGGCACCTGCGGGCGTGCTGATTGCGCTTGATCGCGAGGAACGTGGGCAGGGCGATCGTTCGGCGGCGCAGGAAGTGGCTGCGGAGTTCTCGATCCCGGTCATTGCGATCGCGCGACTGACCGAGTTGCTCGCCTATAGCGCAGAACGTCCGGAGTTGAGCGTCTGGCAGCAGCCGCTCAGGGACTACCGCGACCGCTTTGGTGTGTGATTGGCACCGCAATTGCATGCTACTGCGGTATTTGTAGTGGCTTTCGCCCATACCCTCGCATGCCCTTGAGACCTGCCATCATGACGCTTGCTCATAGTTCGAATAGACCTGCCGCCCGAATCCTGCTGGCTTGCGCCGGCATGCTGGCGACTGCACTCACCTTGGCGCAGACGCCACCGCCACCCGGACCTGATCACGATCGGTTCAAGTGGCGCGACGAAAAGAACATGCTGCATTACGCCGATGTCCTGCCGATCGAAGCCGCCCGGCTCGGTTACGAAATCGTAAACCCGCAGGGATTGGTCGTGCGCGTTGTGGAACGCGCCAAGACGCCCGAGGAACAGGCTGCCGCCGATGCCGCCAAAGCGGCAGCGCTAATCGCGAAGGAAAAAGCCGACGCGCAGGCGCGCGACGATCACCAGTTACTCAGCGCCTACCCGACCGAAGCCGACTTGCAGCACGCCCAGCTGCAGCAGTTGGAGATGGACATTCAATCACTGAAGTCGGCCAATATCTCGCTGCACAGCCAGGAAGCAACGCTTGCCGACCTGCTCTCACGCGCCGAGGAAATGGAACACGCGAGCAAGCCGATCCCGCTGTTTCTCAACAACCAGATCACCGAGTTGCGCGAGCAGATAGCGAGTCAGCGCGCCCTGATTGCGCGCAAGGAACAAGCCAGGCAGGCAACGATCGACCGCGCCGCGGTCGAAATGGCGCACTATCGAGATCTGTCAAGAACGCGCAAATCGCCTGGGCGCGAGGCACCACCGAGCAATTGATGCCTCGGAACGGCGTTTGAGACCTTGGACCGGACCCGGTTCTTGGATCAATGTTTCTGGATCGATGCGTCAGAGACCGCTCAATACGCCGGCAATCGTCGCGGTCATGAAGGTCGCAATCGAGCCACCGAGCACCGCGCGCAAGCCGAGGCGGGCAAGGTCGGCGCGACGGCTCGGGGCGAGGCCGCCAATGCCGCCGATCTGGATCGCAATCGACGAGAAATTCGCGAACCCGCATAACGCATAGGTCGCAATCAACTGGCTGTGCTTGCCAAGTTGATCGAGATGGCCAGCCATGTCGACATAGGCGACGAATTCATTGATGACGACTTTCTCGCCAATGAAGCTGCCGACCAGGGTCGCGTCCTGCCA
>JBDTOS010000269.1:0-4135 GCA_039933095.1 Dokdonella sp. | reverse complement strand
TGCAAGCGACTCCGTCATTGTGCACGGCTATGTCGAGGACATCGAACCGTTCATGGATGGTTGTCGCGTATCGGTGGCGCCAATTCGCTACGGAGCAGGCGTCAAGGGCAAGGTCAACACGGCAATGAGCTACGGTCTGCCGGTCGTCGGGACGTCAATCGCAGTGGAAGGGATGCACGTAGTCGTCGGCGAGGACGTGCTCGTTGCGGATGAACCGGCGGCTTTTGCCGCAGCAGTCGTCCGTCTCTATGGCGACGAAATATTGTGGCAGACGCTGTCGAAAAATGGTCTCACCAATGTCGCACGGCATTTTTCGTTCGATGCCGCGCGCGAGGCTGTTCTCAAGATATTGGCGAATTGAACATCGATCGTTCGAGTGGCGCCCAAGCCTTAAGCCTTGACTCTCAGACCTCAAGCCAGCCTGGACTCTCAGGTTCGCTTGTCCAGCGTCGCTGATCGAACACAATTCCAACCGGACCGAAGCTTCGCTCGTCCAGCGATAGATAACCGTCTGTCCGCCGCGTAACCAGGGTGCTCGCGCGGGTTCCGTATTCATTGCCGGAAATGAAGATCGGGGCGAGCATGCGTTCGATCTGCAAGTCGATTCCACTGTCGGGAAGCTCCGTATCCGCAGGTTGTCGCATGTCGCCGAGCAGCGACAACCAGGAATCGACGGAAACATTGCCATCGATAACCGGATTGCTCGCCAATCGCCCCCGAAACAAGTGTTTCAGTCGTTTCGCCTTGGGCCAGCAACTTGCCCTCGGGCCATTGCTGATTACGTGGATACCGGATTCGAACATTCGCCGCGTCGCCGTCGCTCCGTCGATAGCACCCACCTGCGACGATGTGCCGACGACGAGGTTGAACGGCGCGTAGCGGTCGATCTGTTTCAGCACCCGATCGAGATAAACCTCGATTCCATCGTCGCCGAGCAGCCAGTCACGCACCAGCGCTCCGCGCGAAAGTTCCGCTTGTATCGCACGCCCGTTGCGCAGATTGGTGACGGACGCGAAGCGCCCGTCATTGCGAATACCGAGCCACGTGCCGCCAGCAATTCGATCGCGCCCACCGACAATTTGCAACGCATCGGCCCACGTTGCTGCGGTGTCGCTCGGGCGCGCGTGGAATTCATCGCGATTGCCGAGCAGGAATAAGGGATGATCGGGAACAACGTCAATCGCGACAAGCAATAGACACATCGAGAAGCAGACGTCAGAAGCCTGTCAGCGCAACTGCGCGGCCAGGGCGGCTATGCGCGGATCATCGGGATTCAGCTTGCGCGCGGAATCCAGCGCGCGCGCTGCGTCGACATTGCGCCCGCTGCCATGCAGTTCGGTAGCCTTCTCGAACAAGGCGTCAGCAAGCCGCCGCTGCAAACCGGCGATGGCAGGATCAGCCGGCGCAATCTGTCGCAGCGCTTCGAGTTTGTCCTCGGCGCGACCGAGATCGCCAGTGACCATTTGTTGCTCGCACAGCTCTTTCGCGCGCATCGGCAGGCTCGCCATACCGTCGAGCGCGTCGGGGTTGTCGCGATCGATCGCCAGTGCGGCGCGGTATTTGTCGTAGGCGCTGTCGCCGGGCGGAACAATCAGGCGACCGGCATTCGCTGCGGTTTGCGCATCGGCAATGAGCTGGCGCACATGCGCCTGATCGGCTGAGGTGAGTTCGGGCTTGCTTGCGGCGATTTCAGCGCGCTCGCGCACTTCGCGTAGCTTGACCCGCGCTGCGTGCGCGTCAGCCAGACCCGGCGCCAGCGAATCGGCCTGCGCGAGCAGTTTCTCTGCCGCAGAAACATGGTCATCCTCTATTGCCGCCTCGGCCTGCACCACCAGCGCCTGTGCAACCTTGCGCACACCGGCTCGCGCAGCGGTGTTGTCCGGCTCACTTTTCAGCACAGTCTGGAACAGGGTCATCGCCGAATCCGCGCCACCACTGATCCGGCCCGCGCGCAATTGCTCTTGTGCGCGCCGCAGCTGCTGGACTGTTTGCGCCTGCATCTGTGCCTGCGCTTGGGCGTTGATTTGCGCCAAACGACCGCGCAAATCGGGCAGCGCAGGATAGTCGGGCAGGATGCCGGCAAGCTCCTCAATCCGGGTTGCTGCGCCGTCGGCATCGCCGTCCTTGAATGCTGCGCCGATGGCCGGTATGAGCTGATCGGCGCATTTCTTGAGGCCGGCGCGTGCCAGTGCATTCGTTGCATCGCTGGCGAGCATGCTCTGGAACTGCGCGGCAGCGCCGTCGGCGCCGAGTATGCGACCCGCTTCAAGCGCTGCCTGCGCCTTGGCTAACGCATCATCCTCGCCGGAAGCCTGCGACCGATGTTGGGCAAGTTCCTGCGCGACCGCATCGACGGCGAGTCCGCCACCGAGGAGTTCGCGTGCATTGTCGAGCGCTTGTTGCGCAGCGGTCAGATCGTTGCGCTGGATTGCCGCGCGCGCCTGTTCCAGCAACTTCGTGCCGACTTTCGCCAGTGCGCTGTGCGCAGTTGCATTGTCGGGATCGAGTGCACTGGCGGATTGAAAAAGTTCGCGCGCGCTGTCGCCATGATTGCCGACAAGGCGACCTTCGTCGAGCGCGCGTTGCCCGCGCGTCAGCAGGTTATTGATCTCGCTGCTCGGCAACAGCGCGCGCAGGCGATCCTGATTGCTCCATGCATACGCACCGATGCATGCGAAAAGGATCAGCACGAGCAGGAACAAAAACAGTCCGCGTTTTTTCCGCCGCACCGGCGCAGGTCGCCGTACGTAGTTGCCGAAGCCGCGCGCGTCGTGTTCGCTCTCGGCGATCGAGATATCTTCAAGCCGACCCATGTTCGGTTCGGCGCGATAATGAACATTGTCGCCTGCTATCGGCGGCGGCGAGATATAAGTATCGCCGACATAGGCTTCGCGCTGGTATTCGCGCGGCGCATCGGCCAATTGCGACAATTCACCGGCGTCAAGTCGCTGCCCGATCTCGTTGATCGCGGCCGCGACCTCATTGCCGGACTGGTAGCGATCAGCTGGATCCTTGGCGAGCAGTTTTTCGATCAACGGTTGCAATGCATCGAGTGCGACCGGCAGCTGCGGAACCGGCTGGGTGATGTGCATGATCCCTACCGCAAGCGAATCGTCGGCGTGATACGGCACGCGCCCAACCAACAGCTCATACAAAACGATTCCGAGGCTGTACAAGTCGGCGCGACCATCGATCTGCTTTCCGCGCGCCTGCTCGGGACTCATATAGTGCGGGGTGCCGACGATCGCACCCGTGCGCGTCATCCGGGTTGCCGAATCGTTGGCGCGGGCAATGCCGAAATCGGTCAGTACCGCCGAACTGTCGTCACGCAGAAGAATGTTATCCGGCTTGACGTCGCGATGGATGAAACCTTTCTCGTGGGCATAGTCCAGCGCAGTCGCGATTTCGCGGATTGCCTGCAACGCAAATACGACCGGTCGCGCCTGCTCGCCCTTGGCAAGCACCGGTCCACCCGCGATGTACTCCATCGCAATGTAATGATGATCGTCGGCTCGACCGATATCGTGGATGCCGACCACATGGCGATGATGCAGGCGCGCGGCAATGCGCGCCTCACGCAGGAAGCGCTCACCAAAATTGGGGTCGGCCAACAGAGCCGGCGACATGACCTTGAGCGCGACCTCGCGATCCACCGACTGCTGGATCGCCAGATACACGGTCGCCATGCCGCCGCGCCCGAGCTGGCGCAACAGGCGATAGCCGGGAATTTCGATCACGACGTAACGTTCTATCCGCGCAATGCTGCGCCCGACCAACGCGCCAATGGCGCATCGGGGCGGCAGCCAGCATAGCATGGGCACTCCGCCTCGGCGCCGCCAGCAAGCGCATTGGGAGCAAGGCTATCCCACAGTTTCTCAACTGGTTCGGGTGCTCAAACGAGGCGTCGTGCCTCGATGATATTGGGCAGAGCCAGCAACCGATTCAGGAGCGAACTCAACTGATCGAAATCGGTGACCCGCAGCGTATATCGCATGTCGGCCATCGCATGCTCGGAGTCGACCCGTGTATTGACGGCGAGTACATGGATGTTCGCTGCCGCGATGACGTTGGCGACGTCCTTGTGCAGCCATTTGCGATCGTAGCCACGCACCAGGATATCGACCTCATAGGCCTG
>JBDTOS010000268.1:0-4142 GCA_039933095.1 Dokdonella sp. | reverse complement strand
GCCAAGAAGCGATGCGCGATCTGACGCGGGCGCGCGAGGATGCCAAGGTCGTCGAAACGCGTGCCCGCCAACGCCTGGGCGCGTTCCTGCTGCGCCATGATCGGCGGTTTATGGGACGGACGCGTTGGACGCCGGCATACTTCGCCTGGCTGACGACCTTACGGTTTTCCCACCGCGCGCAACAGGTCGTGTTAGAGGAGTATCGCCAGGCCGTGGACGACGCGACGGCGCGTGTGGCGCGGCTGACCGCGCAGGTCGATGGCGCGGTGCGGGCGTGGTCCTTGTCCGCGCAGGTCCAGGCCCTGCAATGCCTACGCGGGGTGTCGTTGGTCGTAGCGAGCACGGTCAAGGTTATCAATCGTTTTCGTACCCGGACTTCCAGGACTATTCGGTTCGCGCGAAAACCTTCGCCACGCTGGTTGCCTACAAGTTGGAGGCGCTGAACGTCACAACCAGCGGCGAGCCACAACGCGCTACCGGGATGGTCGTAAGCGGGAATTACTTCAACGTACTGCAAGTGCTTGCGTATCGAGGCCGTTTGCTGAGCGCCGAGGATGATCGCGTCGGTGCGGCGCCCGTTGCTGTCGCGACCTATGCAGCATGGCGCAAATATTTCAATGGCGACGCCGCTGCGGTCGGCAAGACTGTATCGGTCAATGGCCAGATATTTACCTTGGTCGGCGTCGCCGCAACGGACTTCCGCGGCACGATCGCGTTACTTGCACCGGAATTCTATGTTCCGATCAATCAACTGCCAATGCTCAAACCCGGAGGTCCGCGCTTGCTCGACAGTCGCGGTTCGACGTGGCTGACACTCGGCGCGCGCCTTGCGCCCGGCGTAACTGAAGCCTTCGCGCAAACTGAATTCACGACCATAGCAAAACAGTTGGCGGAAACGTTGCCGCTGCCGCGTCAGGACGTCAGCGTGGACGTGGTCCCGCTGCGCTGCGTTCCCGGCGAAATGCGCGGTGGCTTGACTGCGTTCATTGGTCTGTTGTTTGTCCTGATAACGCTGGTGCTGCTGGTCGCCTGCGTAAATGTCGCATCCATGCTGCTGGCTCGCGGAGAGAGTCGACTGCATGAGATCGCGATGCGTTTTGTCCTCGGCGCCAGCCGTCGCCGCGTGATCGTGCAACTGCTGATCGAGAGCGCGCTCCTGGCGATTGCGGCGGGTGCGTTGGGTGTACTCCTCAGTATCTGGTGCTGCAAATTGCTGGCGCTGATCGATCCTCCGACGCCGTACCCCATTTCGTTGCAGGTGCCGATCGACACGACAGCACTGCTGTTCGCTCTCGCCTGCACGGCACTGACGGCGCTGGTGTTCGGGCTGGTGCCTGCACTGCGTCTGTCCAGCCGCGCGCCTGCGGCGAGTCAGCTGCTGGGTGGTCGACAGATTGCCGGACGTCGATCACGTTTGGGCGCGGCGCTGGTCGTAACCCAGATCGCGCTGACGATGATTTTGCTGGTCAGCGGCGGATTGTTCATGCACGCGCTGCAACGTGCCTCCGCAATCAACACCGGCATCGATCCGAGCCAGACCCTGACTGCGGACTTCAATCTGGACCCGAGCGGTTACCCGTCCACAAAACAATCGCAGTTGCAGCAGGTCCTGCTCCAGCGGGTTCGCGCGATGCCCGGTATCGACAGCGCCGCGCTCTCTGCTCTGGTTCCACTGGATGTCCTGTCGAGGATGGAAAACGGCAGCTTCCAGATTCCCGGCGTGCCCGAGGACTCACTGACCCCATCCACCAATCAGGTATCGACGGGATTTTTCAATACGCTCGGTATCACGGTGCAGGGCCGTGATTTTGACGAGCACGATACGAAAGGAAGTGCGGCCGTGTGCGTGGTCAATTCGGCATTGGCCCATCTGCTTTCACCTGACGGCGATGTGGTCGGCCACAGCTTCGCGTTCAAGTCCGACAAGGACCCGCTTACGCTCACCGTGGTCGGGATCGTGGCCAACGGCAAGTACACATCATTGAGTGAGGACAACGAGCCGTTCCTGTTTCTGCCATTGACTCAGTGGCCGCGTGCTGAAACCTCGCTGGTAGCGAAGACCCGTTTGCTGCCGAACGCATTCGCTATGCAATTGCGCGCAGAGCTGCACGCGCTCGATGCGTCGCTGCCGGTCGGACAGGTGCATCCGTTGACCGATGTCATTGCAGTGTCGCTGCTGCCGCAACGGATCGCCGGCATGGCATCGCTTGCACTCGGGACGATCGGACTGCTGCTCGCGGCGATCGGTCTGTACGGATTGATCGCGATGCATGTAGCAAATCGCAAGCGTGAATTCGGCGTGCGACTGGCACTTGGGGCCAGCCCGAAGCGCATTGTGGCGGATGTATTGCGTCGCGGTGCGTGGCTGTCGGGCACCGGCCTCGCGATTGGCACGGCGCTATCGCTCGGTGGCGCTGTGCTGGTGTCGGGCCTTCTATACGGCGTCAACAGCAGCGATGCGCTCGAATTCCTCGGCGCTGCGGTGCTTCTTGGAGCGATCGCACTACTGGCAAGTTTTCTGCCGGCGCGGCGCGCGGCGCGCATCGATCCGATGGTTGCGCTGCGGCATGAGTAGCAACGAGCAACTGCCGACTGCGAACACGCACGTGCACATACGACAGCGCACATCAGCGAGGACAGGCCAATGTGGGATACCTTGATCCAGGACATTCGCTACGCCGTGCGAACGCTGGCGGCGCGACCGGCTTTCGCAGCGGCAGCAATCGTGACGCTAGCGATCGGCATTGGTGCCAACGCTGCGATCTTCTCGGCGATCGATGCGCTGCTGCTGCGATCGCTGCCGTATCCGAATGGCGATCGCCTGGTCGCGATCAACAATGCGTATCCGAAGACCGGCGAGTTCGATGCTGGCAGCACGATTCCCGACTACCTTGACCGGCGCCAGCAAGCGCCGTCGCTGGCGAATTCGGCAATCTATCAATACGCGAGTTTCAATCTGACAACCGGTTCCGCGCCGGTCCGACTGATCGGCGCACAATCGACGCCGACATTGTTTCCGACGCTCGGAACGCAAGCCCTGCTCGGTCGCGTGCTGGCCGACGACGATGCAGTCGCCGGGCGCGAACGCGTTGCCGTGTTGAGTTTTGACGCATGGCAAAACCAGTTCGCCGGCGAACCTGGAATCATCGGGCGCGACTTGCGCCTCGATCACGATGTCTATCGCGTCGTCGGCGTGATGCCGAAAGGATTCTTTTTCCCGGATCGCGATGTCCAGCTGTGGACGCCGTACGTTATTCAACCCGAGCAACTCAATGATGAAGAACGCGGCAACTCGGATGTCCAGTCGATCGGTTTGCTGAAACCCGGCGCGACGATTGCCGAGCTCGAAACCGAATTTCGCACGATCACCGCGCGCAACGCAGCGCGTTCCTCGCAATTGCGTACCGATTACGGTTTGACCGGATTTGTCACGCATGCCGTTTCGCTGAAAACGGAATGGTTTGGCGGAATGCGCCAGACGCTTTGGCTGTTGCAAGGGATGGTCGCGCTACTGTTGCTCGTCAGCAGCGTCAATGTCATCAATCTCGTACTCGTGCGCTTCAGCGCTCGGCGGCGTGATTTTGCGCTGCGCTCGGCGCTCGGTGCCGACCGTCGGCGATTGACTCGCCAGATCGTCATCGAATCAGCGCTACTCGCCGCGCTCGGTGGTGCGACCGGCCTCGTGCTGGCTGCGTTTGGCTTACCGCTGTTGGGGCATATCGGTCTCGCTGCGACACGTCGCGCGGCGGCGATCGATTTCGCGATGGGGTGGGGTCCGGTCGGTTTCGTCTTCGTACTATCCGTAGCCATGGGCTTGCTGCTCGGAATGGTGACTGCCTCGTCGCTACGTCGCGCACACAATTTTGATCTTCTGCGCGCGGGCGGGCAGAGCGGTGGCACCAATCCCGCTGGCGGACGCTTGCGCAATGCGCTCGTTGTCGGCCAGTTCGCGCTCACTCTTGTTCTGCTGGTCGCCGCCGGTTTGCTGTTGAAGAGTTTCCTGCGCTTGCAACAGACCGATCCCGGATTCGTCAGCAAATATCTGTTGACCGCGCGTCTCGATCTACCGAAGTCGGACTACGCGGACGCCGCAGCGCAGACAAGTTACTACCAGCGCCTGCTGGTCGCGGCGCGCGCGATGC
>JBDTOS010000267.1:0-4147 GCA_039933095.1 Dokdonella sp. | reverse complement strand
GCTCGAAGGCGAATGGCCCGATCGTATCGATCCAGACATCATCGAGGCCAAGCTCGCGCGAATTCGCACATCCATGCGCATCAATCTGCTCGGTCGCAAGGAAATCGCGTTCGACGAAAAGACCGACCTGGTCTTCAACAAGCGTCAGAAACTTCCCTTTCACCCGAACGGCATGCGCTTTGCTGCGTTCGATATCGACGGCAACGAACTGGCGACCCGCGACTATTACTCGGTCGGCGGCGGATTTGTCGTCAATAACGACGAAGCAGCGGAGGATCGTATCGTTCCCGATACAACGCCGTTGCCCTATCCGTTTCACAGCGGCGATGACTTGCTCAAGTTCTGCGCCGATGCCGATCTCAGCATTGCAGAGGTCATGCTCGCCAACGAAAAGGTCTGGCGCTCGGAGGCAGAAATCCGCAGCGGTCTGCTGACGATTTGGAAAGCGATGCAGGATTGCGTTGCGCGCGGCGTACGCGCGTCGGGCGTGTTGCCCGGTGGCTTGAAAGTGAAGCGACGCGCACCAGCAATGTACGCCGAACTGCGCGACCGCCCGGAAGCCGCCTTGCGCGATCCGCTCAGTATTCTCGATTGGGTGAATCTCTACGCGCTCGCCGTCAACGAGGAAAATGCGGCCGGCGGACGGGTGGTCACCGCACCGACCAATGGCGCAGCCGGAATCATTCCAGCCGTTCTGCACTATTACGATCGTTTTTGCCCGAAGGCGAACGAAGCTGGCGTCATCGATTTTCTATTGACTGCCGGCGGCATCGGCATTCTGTACAAGGAAAACGCATCGATCTCGGGTGCCGAAGTTGGCTGCCAGGGTGAGGTCGGTGTCGCCTGTTCGATGGCCGCAGGTGGACTGACCGCCGCGCTCGGTGGCAGCATTTATCAGGTCGAGAACGCGGCCGAAATCGGCATGGAACACAACCTCGGCCTGACCTGCGATCCGATCGGTGGACTCGTGCAGATTCCCTGCATTGAACGCAACGCGATGGGTTCCGTAAAGGCAATCAACGCACAACGCATGGCACTGCGCGGCGACGGCAAGCACCGCGTGTCACTCGACAAGGTGATCAAGACCATGCGCGATACCGGTCGCGACATGCAGGACAAATACAAGGAAACCTCGCGCGGCGGGCTTGCGGTCAACGTGATCGAGTGCTGACGCGCAATAGCCGCTCTTCGCAGGAACTGCCCTTGCGAGCGACCAGCTACGACAAGTCGAGCGTCGCGACCAGCGGCAGATGATCGGATGCGATGCGCGCCGCACGACTCTTGTGCACGCACAATTCGACGCAGGCGCTGGCCGGCGTCACCCAGATGCGATCGAGCGCAATCAGCGGAAACGGCGAGGGAAATGTGGCGGGCGCGGCGGACATCTCAAAGTATCGATCAATCTCGCCGAGCGTCCCGCGTCTCCAAACATTGAAGTCGCCGAACAATACTGTCGGCAAGTTGGACTTCGCTCGCACCAGTTCGAGCAATCGCGCTATCTGTTGGCGACGTTCGTACGCGCGCAACCCGAGATGACAGGCAATAACGCGAAGGCGCACGTTACCGATCGCAACAACGATTTCAACGGCATTGCGAGGCTCACGCTGGTCCACATCAAGTAGGTGGCCGACAACTTCGATCGCCTCGTGACGCACGAGCACGACATTGCCGAAATCGCAGCCATGTTTCTGAAATGTTGGCATGACAAACGCTTTTGCCGAAGCAGCCGACTCGATGTGCGCGCGCATGTCGAATGCGACGTCGCGTGATCCGTATTCCTGCAACGCGATCACATCGGCATCGAGTTCGCCGATCACCCGCACGATGCGCTCGGGCGCGAAACGACCGTCGATGCCGACGCCACCATGCATATTCCAGGTTGCAACGCGCAGGCACGTCACGCGGAAGCATCCGAATCGGCGCCATCGCGCTGGCGTTGCCATACACGCAAACCGACCGCCACGACGACAATCAGGAGGATCGCCGCGAGTACACCGAGCCAGGCCAGCGGATTCGGATGCAGCAACGCTTCGCGCGCGCGATCGATAAAGATCGCGTACAGCGTGATCCCCGGCAACATGCCAAGTGCCGTACCGATAATGTAGTGAGAGCGGCGAACGCGCGCGACGCCGAAAAATACGCTGACCACGCTGTACGGAGCAACCGGCAAAAATCGCACGATCGCAACGGCGAGCAAGCCGTGACCGACGATGCGCTTGCGCAAACGTTCGCCGCGCGCGCCAAACAAACGCGCAACGAGCGTCGCCGGCAAGCGTCGTCCGAGTTCGTGCACGACGACTGCGCTCGCAAGCGAACCGAGCAATGCGTACACCGCGCCCATGACCGGCCCGAACACGACGATCGTCGCCGCAATCAGCAGGTTGACCGGAAACACGAGCAGACCGCCGACTACAAAACTCGTCAGCGCAAACAGCGGCGCAAATCCCGATTCGCGTCCACGTTCGGCGATGGTGAGCAATTCGGCGACTGACGGCGGCGATTCCAGCGAGAGGTAGATCCAGACGGTGCCAGCGGTGAGCGCGAGCACAATAAAAGCGACAAGGAGATTCCACAATCGCTTGCGATCGAAAGTGGCTGCGGGTTTGTCAGCCCTGCGCATCGCGCGCGACATCCTCGTCACGGCGGCCCCGCATCTACAGCAGACTCTCGATCGGCAGGACGCGAATCAACTGAACCTGAGTGCGCTTCCACCAGGACGTGAATGGATCATGGGAATATTCGACCCGCTCCCCATTGAGCGTCCCGACCCAGCTCACTGGTCTCCACGAAGAGTTGCTGCGCGCAGGTCCAAGCACGACGTGAAACGAATTTTTCGGAGTCGTCGCATCGGCGAAAAATTTCTCGATCGACGCGGCAAACGGCGGGCTGTCGACGATGACGCCCAGCTCGGTATTGAGATAACGCGAGCGCGGATCGAAATTCATCGAGCCGATGAACACGTTGCGATGATCGACCACCATGGCCTTGGCATGCAAACTCACGCCCGAAGAGCTGCCGCGCACAGCATCGGCCTTCTCACCGGCGATCGGACGGAACTCGTACAAGCCAACCTCCAGCTCAAGCAAATCGCGTCGGTAACGCGCGTACCCGGCATGCACGGCCGGTTCGTCGGTGGCGGCGAGCGCGTTGGTCAGCACCTTGATCTCGACGTCGCGCTTGCGCAACGCGGCAAGCGCGGCCATGCCGGTGTCGCCCGGAATGAAATACGGTGAAATCAACAGCACCTGCTGTTTCGCAGCCATGAAAGTAGGTGATATCTGACGCCCGATATCCACATGCTGGCCGTCCTTGTCCGGGTCCGCCTTGGCCGGTGAGTCAACGACCAGACGTGCGTCGCCCCAGAACCAGCGGCCGCCTTGATCGGCACTGGGTCCATTAGGCAGTTCCTCGGCCAGCGCATCGGCGTACGCGCTCTGATCGAATTCGCGCGCATTTTTCAACAACTCGGCGCGTTCGTCGGCAAGATTCGCCGCATTGGCATCGTGACCGGAGTAGGCCTTGACTGGAAACGCCGAATCGCTGTTCCAATAGCTGTCAAACGATGCCGCAATCTCGGACACGATCGGCCCGATGGCAAGCGCGTCGAGATCGCGAAAATACGCATCATCGCCCAGATCGAAATAGGCATCGCCGATGTTGCGACCGCCGATGATTGCCTGTGCACCATCGACGATGTACGACTTGTTGTGCATGCGCCGATTGAGGCGCTGACCCTCGATCAACGCCTGCGCCGCCTTCGCGAGCAATGAGCGTTGCCGAAAACGGAACGGATTGAACAGACGCACCTCGATATTCGGATGCGCATCAAGCGCATCGAGCAGCTTGTCTTCCTTGACGATATCGATATCGTCGAGCAGCAGGCGCACGCGCACCCCACGATCGGCCGCGCTCAGAATGTGCTGCGCCACCAGACGTCCGGTCGCATCGCCGAAGAAAATGTAGTACTGCAAGTCGATCGAATGCTGCGCCTTGTCGGCCAGCACGATGCGGCTCATCAGCGCGTTCGGCCCGGTCACCAGCAGGCGGAATCCCGACTGATCCGGATGCGCGTTCACCTGCCCCTGCACCTTGCGTGTCACCGGTGTCGACGTCGTCGGCTTGATTGCCGTCGTCGGCGTCTTGACGA
>JBDTOS010000266.1:0-4167 GCA_039933095.1 Dokdonella sp. | reverse complement strand
GGGTCAGGATCGGCGCGTCGGCCGGATTGACCTTGTTGTAGACCGGCGGATACGGGAGATTGCCCGGCAAGGTGCCGCGACTCGCATTGATTGCGGCCTGCACGTCCTGCGCAGCGGCGTCGATATCGCGATCGATCGCGAACTGCAAGATAATCGTCGAGAGGCCGGCCGACGAGTCGGAACTCATCATCGTCAGTCCGGATATCTGGCCGAACTGGCGCTCCAGCGGCGTCGTCACCAGCGCGGCCATCGTTGCCGGTGAGGTGCCCGGATATTGCGTCGTGACCTGCAGCGATGGCGCATCGATATCGGGCAACGCCGACACCGCAAGCTGACGATAACCAAGCAGGCCAGCGAGCAGCAGCGCTGCCATCAACAACGAAGTCGCGATCGGGCGACGGATGAACAGTGTCGAGAAACCCATGTCGGCGACTCGTCAGCCGCCCGCGCTACGGCCGCCGCGACGCTTTCTCTGGCCATCGGGCACCGGCTTTGCAGCAGGTACCTCACCGGGTGCGAGCGGTTCAACCGTGCTGTCCGGCTTGAGCCGGAACTGGCCTTCGGTAACGATCTTGTCGCCAACCTTGAGTCCCGAATCGACCATCACCTTGCCGCCGTCGACCACACCGCCGCTCTTCACCGGCTGCACCGCAACCTTGTTATCGGGCTTCAGCAGATAGACGAATTCACCATCCGGGCCTTGCTGCACGCCGGTGGCCGGCACGACGATGGCATCCTTCGCGATGTGCAGTTGCAGGCGCACATTGACGAACTCGCCGGGCCAGAGCTTCCTGTCCTCGTTCGGAAAAGTCGCCTTGAGCTTGAAGGTCGCGGTCGTCGAGTCGATCGTGTTGTCGATCACGCTCAGGGTTCCGCTGCTGATCGGCGTCGCATCGTTGCGGCTGATTGCGGTAACCATGAGCGGCGCATCCGTCGCTGCCGCAATCTGCGCGCTGCGCACGCGTTCCATGTCCTGCTGCGGCAGGGTGAAGATCACGCTGATCGGGCGGGTCTGGGTCAGCACGACAATGCTGGTCCCGTTCGCCTGCACCAGATTGCCGACATCGATCTGGCGAATTCCGGCTAGCCCGTCAATTGGCGAGACGATGCGCGTATAGCTCAATTGGGTGCGCGCGGTGCTGATCGCCGCTTCGTCGGCAGCAACCAGGGCCTGCTGCTGGCGTACCGTCTGGCGCTGGTTTTCCAGATCCTGCGCGGCGACGAAGTTTTTCTGGATCAGATCCTCGTAACGCTTGAGCGTGCTGGCCGACGCGCTCAGCTGAGCTTCGTCCTGCTTCTTTTTCGCCGACGCCTGATCAAGCGCGGATTGATAGGTGCGTGGATCGATCACGGCGATCAGATCGTTTTTCTTGACCTCGCCGCCTTCCTTGAATTCGAGCGACTGTAGTTGTCCACTGATCTGTGCGCCAATGGTTACCGTATTGAGCGCCTCGACCGTCCCAAGCGCGGTAACGACCTGCGGCACATCGGCTGTCGTCGCCGCAACAACCGTAACCGGGATCGGCGTATCCGCCTCGTCGGCATTGCCGCGCTTTTTCTGCTCGGTAGCGGAAACGCGCCAATACAACAGCCCCGCAATAACGGCGGCTACGACGATGACGATAAGAATGACCGTTCTGCGCGACATCTCAGTTGCCTGCCTTGTTGTGCTTGCGGTGATGGCCGATTCGGACCGTGGAGCGAATGCCCGTGTTCCCGCGTAGCGGAAACTTTCGCAGGTGCACGGCATCTTGCCGCAGCGATCCTGTACGAAACACGGTGGAATCGATGCCAGAGCACCGACTCCACAAAAACTCCATGTTGTCGGCGCTCAGTTCGATCGGGAGTGCCGGAGTTCGAACAAACAATTACTAACTTTGCCCTGCGCTAGCGCGTCAGGAACTTCGCGAGAAAATCGGCCAGCTTGGCGTACGGCGGCCGGAACAACGCCATCGAGGAAAAACGCGTCTGATAGAAAACCGGCTTGACCTTGGAGAATGCGAGAAAGCTCGCGTGCCCATGATATTGCCCCATGCCAGCCGGCCCGACACCGCCGAACGGCAGCCGCGACTGGGCGAAATGCAGCACACAATCGTTGACCGTTACGCCGCCGGCAATCGTCGCATCGAGCACGCGTCGCGTGCGTTCGCTGTCGTTGTCGAAGTGGTATAGCGCGAGCGGTCGCGGCCGATCGTTGATATAGGCGAGTGCTTCTTCGAGTTTGCGATAACTGACGATCGGCAGAATCGGCCCGAATATTTCCTCGTGCATGACTCGCAAGCTGTCGTGCTTGCCTTCGACATCGGCACCTGTGACCAGGGTCGGCGCAAAGATGCGGTGTTCGACATCATGGGCGCGCGCATCCGGCAACACACGCACGTCTGCGCCTGCCGCCTGCGCTTCGTCTGCGAGTTCATGCAGGCGTCGATAGTGCGGCTCGCTGACGATGCTGCTGTAGTCTTCTGTGGCGCGCAGATTCGGATAGTGATCACGCACATAGTCGCCGAGCGCCGCGACCAGCGCATCGCGCGAATCTTCCGGCACCAGCACATAGTCGGGCGCAATGCAGGTTTGTCCGGCGTTGAGAAACTTGCCGGCGGCGATACGCTCGGCAGCGAGCCCAATCGGATATCCCGGTGAGATGATCGCCGGCGACTTGCCACCGAGTTCAAGCGTAACCGGGGTGAGATTCGCAGCCGCCGCCTGCATGACCTTTTTGCCGGTCGCGGTCGAACCGGTAAAAAACAAATGATCGAACGGCAATGCCGAGAATGCCGCTGCGACGTCGGCACCGCCGAGCACAGTTGCCACTCGATCACTCGGAAACACATCGGCAAGCAAGTCGCTCAACAATTGAGATGTTCGGGGCGTGAACTCGGATGGTTTGAGCATCACGTGGTTACCTGCCGCGATCGCACCGGCAAGCGGCATCAGCGCGAGATTGACCGGGTAGTTCCAAGGTGCGATCACACCGACGACGCCGAGCGGTTGATAGCGCAATTCGGCGCGCGCCGGCAAAAATATCCAGTCGGCGCGCCGCGCTTGCGGTTTCATCCAGCGCCTGAGACCGCTGCGCATCGAATCAATCTCCGACAGCACGGTCATGCCATCGGTCAGCATGCTTTCGTGATACGAGCGGCGACCGAAGTCGGCGCTCATGGCCTTCGCGAATTCGTCGAGCTTTTGCTTGAACTTCGCACGCAGGCGCGCAAGGTCGTCCATACGCTGAGCGTAGCTTGGCAACTGTGCCCGATGAGCGGCACGCAAGCGCGCCAGGATTGAGTCTTGTTGTTCGCTTGTAGCCGGTATGTCCATGAGGACAGTTTACAGGCTGGATACATTGCGCCGGTGACGAACGATCCTGCGCCGGTCCAGATTTGCGCGCGCGATTGGCTGGGTCGTCGACCACCCGTCAGGGGGTTATCAACGCCGGTCGGCGCGCGATTGCCGGGATGTCCGGTTGGGTGTCAGCTGGCGCTCGCTATTGCGATCCGACTATTAGGGGACGGGTGTCATGAAGAGTTTGCTCTGCTGTTGCGCAGTGCTTGCGGCAATGTCCGCGCAGGCCGCCACGCCATTGTTGTTCGTCACTCAGGTACCGATTGCAGGCGACGACGTGGCGCGCATGACTGTGACATCGACCTTTGCACACCATTTGCCGACCACCGCAGCCGCAGCACGCGGTGGCGATCTGATGTGGTGCAACGTGCCGATCGGGCAATCGCAATGCACGACGGCCAATGGCGGCCTGCGCAATCTGACTGCCGAGGCGAATTTCGGTTCGACCGGAGCCGGTGGATTCCAGGACAGCAATTCGATTGCGGTGCGCGATCCGGCGGTGAATTTCAATGCGACGCGCGCAATCTTCAGCATGGTTGTCGGTGCGCCGTTGGTGGCCAACGGTGCTGAAAACTACACTTGGCAGCTATACGAAATCACCAATCTGCAGGCGGTGGTTGCAGGCGCTGTGCCGATAATTGCGCAGGTAGCGAACCAGCCCGCATTCAACAATATCCATCCGAATTACCTGTCCGATGGCAACCTGGTTTTTGTCAGCGACCGTCCTCGCAACGGCGCTGTCGCGTTGTATCCGATCATGGACGAGTATCGCGGCCAGCCTGCCAATAGCGGCCTGTGGCGGCTAAACCTCGCGAGCGGCACGCTGAC
>JBDTOS010000265.1:0-4184 GCA_039933095.1 Dokdonella sp. | reverse complement strand
TCTCACGGCCTGCGCTCCAATGCGCAGCAAATCAGCGATTGCGCCAGTCGATATCGCAGTTTCACGGTCGGTCAAGCCGGTTGCGCGCGATCAGGATTTGCTGCTGAAACTCATCGCGGCGCAATTCGCGCTGCAGACTGGCGATTTCAAGTCCGGTGCGCGCGGCTATACCGAAGCGGCAGTGTTGTCGCCGGATCCCGAGATCGCCGAAGTCGCGACGCAGTTGGCTTTGTCCACGGCGGATTGGGATTTGGCGACCACGGCGCTCGCGCGCTGGCAGCAACTTGTGCCGAGAACCTCTTCGAAGCTGAAGTCGTCGAAGCAGGAGTCGTCGATGCAGCAGGCACGAGGCTGGATTGCACTCGGTCGCAACCGACCGGAAGAAGCTACCGCCGAATTCGCCCAATTGCTGGCTGCGGATAGCAGCGACAACGGCTGGCGTCTGGTTGCGCAGGCCATGATCGCGGTCGAAGCCAAGGCGGCCGCGACTCAGGTTTTGCAGCAATTGACGACGCCCGAACATCTCGGTAGCAAGGAGCTCGCCTGGCTGGCGACCAGCCAGCTTGCCTGGAAGCTTGGTGACAAGGCGCTCGCACAGCGGCTCGCGGATCAGGCACTTGAACGCTTTCATGGCGTCGAGACATACAAGTGGAGCGCACGACTCGCGATCGATCGCGGCGATCGCGAAGCCGCTCGCGATATCTATGCCAACGCACTCAAGCGTGAGTCGAAAAATGCCAGCCTGCGCAGTGGCTACGCGGCGTTGTTGTCCGATATGGGCGACAACACCGCAGCGGCGAAATTGCTTGCAGACGGACCTCAGGACGACCAGACCTTCGCAGCGCGCGCCGCGTATGCCGCGCGTGGCGAGGACAAGCCGACGTTGCTGGCGTTGTACCGCGAGTTGAAATCCGACCCGGCACCGCACAGCGGTCCGCGCATCTATCTGCTCGGTCAACTGGCCGAAATGAACGACGACTGGGCGCAGGCATTGAACTGGTATCGCGAGGTGCCCGACGATGACGAGCGCTGGTTTGACGCGCAGACACGTCAAGCCGTCGTGCTCGATCAACAGGGAAAGACCGATGCGGCGATCGAGTTGCTGCGGCGCTTGGAAACCAGCAACGGCATCAACAACGATGAACTCGGCAAGATTTTTCTGGTGGAAGGCGACTTGTTTCGTCAGCACAAACGAACCGCCGAGGTACTATCGACCTACAATCGTGGCCTGAATTTTCTGCCCGACGATCCGCGTTTGCTGTATGCGCGCGGTCTGCTTGCAGCGGAAGCCAACGACGTTGAGGCCGCCGAGCGCGACCTGCGCCGCGTGATTGCGTTGCAACCGAACGATGCTGCGGCCTTGAATGCACTCGGTTACACGCTGGCCGATCGCACCGACCGGCACGACGAGGCGCTCGACCTGATCAACAAGGCCTACAAGCTGAAACCCGATGATGCCTCGATCGTCGACAGCCTCGGCTGGGTGCAATATCGGCGCGGCAAGGTCGATGCAGCGATCAAGTTGCTGCGCGAGGCATGGCAGAAACAGCCCGACCCGGAAATCGCGGCGCATTTTGGCGAGGTGCTGTGGGTCGGCGGCGACCACGTGCAGGCCCGCGATATCTGGGAAAAAGGTCGCAAGAAAGAACCTGACAACAAGACTCTGCTCGAAACGATCAAGCGACTGACATCGTGATCTCCAGTCGCGCCGCCCGACACCTCGCAGCGCTGGTACTAGCTCTCGTGCTCGCGGGATGCGCGCAGCAGCGGATCAAGCCGGACGCGGAGGCCCTCGCGACGCAGGCGACTCGGGAGCGGGCGCTGTCTGTCCATGGTTCGTGGAATCTTTCCGGTCGCCTCGCCGTGTCCAATGGCAAGGAAGGTGGCAGTGGCAGCTTGCAGTGGTCGCGCGATGGCGACGCATTCCGCTTCGAAGTCCACGCTCCGGTCACCGGCAAGACATGGACATTGACGGGAGATCGGCGACACGCTGAATTGAGTGGTTTGGGCGATCATCCGATCACCGGTGGCGACGCCTCCGCGCTGTTGACACAGGAACTCGGTTGGCACGTCCCGCTAACCGAACTCGATTACTGGGTGCGCGGCATGCGTGCTCCCGGTGATGCGGATTTGACAGTGCGCGGCGATGGACTGCCGCTACAGATCAAGCAAGCGGGTTGGAAGGTCGAATATCTTGACTACGATGCGTCACTGAATCCGCCGATGCCGCGCAAGTTGTTTGCTGAACGTGGCACCCAGCGCGTGCGTCTCGTGATCCAGCAGTGGACGCTGCACTGATTCGGGCCACCACCCAGCGCTGCGACAGCATGGCCGCAAAGCCCGAAAATGAGACCTCCGGAACGACCAACGGCTGGACCGTCTGGCCAGCGCCGGCAAAGCTCAACCTTTTTTTGCATATTGTGGGTCGCCGTGCCGACGGATATCACGAGCTGCAAACGGTATTCCAGATACTCGATCGGGGTGATCTGATCGGCCTGCGCAGTCGCGCAGATGGCGTTATCGCACGCACTGGCGTTGTTGCCGGCGTCGCATTCGAATCCGATCTCGCGATTCGCGCGGCCCAGTGCCTGCGCGGGGCGACCGGCAGCGTGCTTGGGGCCGATATCGATATCCGCAAATTCTTACCGATTGGTGCCGGTCTCGGCGGCGGCAGTTCCGACGCGGCGACCGTGCTGGTCGGCCTCAATGCGATGTGGAATACCGGCCTGAGCAGTGAGGAACTGGCGCAGCTTGGATTGGCGCTCGGTGCCGACGTTCCAGTGTTCGTCCAGGGACACACGGCATTCGCCGAAGGCATTGGTGAGCGTCTGCAAGAAATCACGTTGCCCGAACACTGGTATTTCGTTGTCGACCCCGGAATTGGCGTGCCGACGCGGGAGCTTTTTCAGTCACCGGAATTGACACGCGCGATGCCGACCACGACAATTCACGGTTCACTCGCCGACATTGAGCGCGGTTACAACGCGTTCGAGCCGGTTGTTCGCGAACGCTATCCGGAGGTCGCGCGGATTTTCGATTGGTTGGAACGAGTGCGGTTTGAGTCTGATTTTCTTGATTTGGATGGTTCGCCGCAGTCAGGCAGACCGCATCTGAGCGGTTCGGGCGGATCGGTTTTCGTGATGATTGCCAGTGAGACAGTGGGCCGCAAGCTCGCGGAGCAGTGCCCCGCTGGTGCACGTGCGGTGGTCGCGCGTGGTGTGGCGAAATCGCCGTTGATTGAAGCGCTTGAGTGTTGGCAGAACGATCCCAAAAGGATCGGCGCCGATACCGAAATCACATTTGGGGCGTCGCCAAGTTGGTAAGGCACGGGGTTTTGATCCCCGCATTCGCAGGTTCGAGTCCTGCCGCCCCAGCCATGTCGTTACCGTTGGAGTAGCTTGTGGACAGCAATCTCGAAGGTTCCGGCATCCTGGTTTTTACCGGCAATGCCAATCGTGCGCTGACGATGGCGATTTGTGCTGATTTGAACCTGCCTCTGGGCAAGGCTCAGGTCGGGCGTTTCAGCGACGGTGAGGTGCAGGTAGAGATTGAAGAAAACGTGCGTCGCCAGGAAGTGTTCGTCGTGCAGTCCACGTGCGCACCGGCCGCCGATAATTTCATGGAGTTGCTGGTCCTGATCGACGCGCTCAAGCGCGCATCGGCGTCCAGCGTTACCGCAGTAATTCCGTATTTCGGCTACGCGCGTCAGGATCGACGCCCGCGCTCGGCGCGAGTCCCGATCACCGCAAAAGTGGCAGCGAAGATGGTGACCGCGGTGGGAACCGATCGGATATTGACGGTCGACCTGCACTCGGATCAGATTCAGGGATTCTTCGATGTGCCGCTGGATAATGTGTATTCCTCGCCGGTATTGCTGGCCGACATCTGGCGCAAGTACGCGAACGAGAATTTGATTGTGGTGTCGCCCGATGTCGGTGGCGTGGTGCGAGCGCGAGCGGTTGCCAAGCGGCTTGACGATGCGGACCTGGCGATCATCGACAAGCGCCGGCCGCGTCCGAACGAGTCGACGGTGATGAACATCATCGGTGACGTCGACGGCAAGGTTTGCGTGCTCGTCGATGACATCGTCGATACCGGCGGCACCTTGTGTGCGGCCGCGGCGGCATTGAAGCGCAATGGCGCTGCGAAGGTCGTTGCGTATTGCACTCATCCGGTTTTGTCCG
>JBDTOS010000264.1:0-4205 GCA_039933095.1 Dokdonella sp. | reverse complement strand
CCATGCAATTTGTCGACGAAGCCACGATTCGCGTTCATGCCGGTAACGGCGGCAACGGCTGTGTCAGTTTTCGTCGCGAAAAATTCATTCCGCTGGGTGGTCCCGATGGCGGCGATGGTGGAAGTGGCGGCAGCGTGTATGTCGTCGCCGACGAGGGACTGAATACTTTGGTCGATTTTCGTCATCAGCGCACGCACAAGGCGCAGCGCGGCGAAAACGGCATGGGCCGGCAGATGAGCGGCAAGGCCGGCGATGATGTCGAAATCCGCGTGCCGATCGGCACCACGGTCAGCAACGTTGAAACCGACGAGCAGATCGGCGATCTGACCGTGCACGGCCAGCGTTTGCTGGTCGCGCAGGGCGGGCTGGGCGGCGGCGGCAACGTGCGCTTCAAGACGTCGGTCAATCGCGCGCCACGGCGCGCTACACCGGGTTCGCAAGGCGAGGAACGCGAGCTGCATCTTGAGCTCAAGGTGCTGGCCGATGTCGGCATGCTGGGCTTTCCGAACGCGGGCAAGTCGACATTTATCCGAGCCGTTTCAGCGGCGACTCCGAAGGTTGCCGACTATCCATTTACAACGCTGCAGCCGCATCTCGGCGTCGTGCGCATCGAGAACGACAAGAGTTTCGTGATCGCCGATATCCCCGGCCTGATCGAAGGCGCAGCCGAAGGCGTCGGGCTCGGCATCCAGTTTCTCAAGCATGTTGCGCGTACGCGGGTGCTGCTGCATGTCGTCGATATCGCGCCGCTCGATGGCAGCACCGACCCGGCGACCGAGGTGCGCACAATCGAGCGCGAGCTGGCCGGTTTCGATCCGGAATTGTTGAAGCGACCGCGTTGGCTTCTGCTCAACAAGGGCGATCTGCTGCCCGAGGATGAGCGCGAGAAAGCCGCCAAAGCGTTGATCCGCAAGCTCAAGTGGAAGCAGCCGTGGTATCTGATTTCGGCGTTGGCGCGCGAGAACACCTGGCCGGTTTGCCTCGATATCCAGCGTTTTTTCGACGAACAGAAACGTGCGGCGATCGAGGCGGAGCAGGCGAATTCCTGATGAGTGCGCTAACTCGAAGCCCAACTCGAAGCGCGAATCCACATCGCGTACAGCGGTGCGCAGCCTTCACTCAGGCAACAAAAAAGCCGGCTAACGCCGGCTTTTTCGGTACCGCGATTGCGAAAAGCTCAGGCAAGCGCGCGGATATGCGCACCGAGACGGCTCTTGTGACGTGCGGCCTTGTTCTTGTGGATCAGACCACGCGCGGCATAGCGATCCATGATCGGCTCAGCCGTCTTGAACGCAGCCTCGGCAGCGGATTTGTCTTTGGCATCGATTGCCTTGACGACTTTCTTGATCGCCGAACGCACCATCGAGCGGGCGCTCGTGTTGCGCTGACGGGCATGCTCGGACTGACGGGCACGCTTCTTCGCGGACTTGATATTGGCCAAGAGAAAACTCCAAAAGCGGGGAGCGGAAAAAGGGGCGCGATTATGCCGAGGATGTGCGGTCGCGTCAATTCGGCGTGCGCTACCGATTGTGTGGGCGCTGGTGCAGGCGTTGATTTGTCGCTGCGCGTTTCGCCTCCCCAGTCTCCAATTTGTAATCCCCAGTCCCGCCAGTGACGGCGCCGCGCCCAAGCCTGCTGCGTTCGCTGGTCAGCATCAGCGGTGGCACCTTCGTCTCGCGCATTCTCGGCCTGGCCCGCGAAATCGTGCTGGCCAACGTATTCGGCGCGAATGCGGCGACCGACGCGTTTCTGGTCGCGTTCCGGATTCCGAATTTCATGCGCCGGCTGTTCGCCGAGGGATCGTTTTCGACCGCGTTTGTGCCGGTATTCACCGAGGTCAAGGAAACCCGCTCGCATGCGGAATTGAAGGAACTCGTTGCGCGAACTGCCGGAACGCTGGGCGGCATTTTGCTGGTGGTGACGGCGCTCGGCGTGATCGGTGCCGATTGGGTGACGCGCGGTTTTGCGCCGGGCTCGATCGAACACCCGGAGAAATTCGCGCTGACGACTGATCTGCTGCGCATCACGTTTCCGTTCCTGATGTTCGTCTCGCTGACAGCACTCGCCGGCGGTGTGCTCAACAGCTTTCACAAGTTCGCGCTGCCGGCGCTCACGCCCGTCATCCTCAACCTGTGCATGATCGCGGGTGCGCTCTGGTTCGCGCCGCATTTCGATATTCCGATCATGGCGCTCGGCTGGGCGGTGTTCGCGGCCGGTATCGTGCAACTGCTGATCCAGCTGCCCGCGTTGCGCCAACTCGATCTGCTGGTATGGCCGCGCTGGGGCTGGGGACATCCTGACGTGCGCCGCATTCTAAAGCTCATGGTGCCGACCTTGTTCGGCTCGTCGGTTGCGCAAATCAATCTGTTGTTCGACACGCTGATCGCATCATTCCTGATCGTCGGTTCGCAAACGTGGCTCGGCTACACCGATCGTCTGCTGGAATTTCCGCTCGGCGTGTTTGGCGTTGCCCTCGGTACCGTGATTCTGCCATCGCTGTCGCGCCATCATGTGGGCACCGATCGCGCCAGATTCTCGCGTGCGCTCGATTGGGGTCTGCGCACGACGCTGCTGATCGCGGTGCCGGCGATGTTCGCGCTGATTCTGTTGTCCGGACCGATCGTCGCGACGTTGTTCCAGCACGGTCGCTTTACGCCGCACGATGTGCAGATGACCTCGTTGTCGCTGTCAGCGCTCGCATTCGGGCTACCAGCGTTTGCCTTGGTCAAGGTGCTCGCGCCAGCGTTCTACGCGCGCCAGGATACGAAAACACCGGTGCGTGCCGGTGTCGCGGCGTTGATCGCCAATATGGGCCTGAATTTGATTTTCGTTGGCGTGCTGTTCGTGCTCTGGCACGAGCCCGGCGCCGGCGACGAAGGCTTGTTCGCAGCTATTGCGCGCGTTCCCGGTTTGCATGTGGGACTCGCCTTGGCGAGTGCCTGCGCAAGCTATCTCAATCTCGCGCTGCTCTGGCGATCGCTCACGCGCGAAGGTGTGTATCAACGCCAGCCCGGTTGGACGCGACATCTATTTCGACTAGGGTGTGCCTGCGCGGCGATGGTGGCGATCATGCTGATCGGTCTTTCCGTGCTGCCCGGATGGACCGAAGCGGCGACATCATTACGCGTGTTGCGACTGGGCGGCTTGATTGCTGCCGCATCTGCCGCATTTCTCATGGTGTTGTTCGCGAGTGGATTCCGTCTTCGCGACTTGCGCGCAGATGCCTGACGCACATTGGTGCAGCGCAGCGCAATCGCTATAATCGCGCCAATGAACTGCCTTGTGCGCGATGTCGCTGGACCCAAGCTGTGCCCGGCCGGCAGCGTCGTCGCGATTGGCGCGTTTGATGGCGTACATCGTGGGCATCAGGCGGTGCTGGCGCGGGTATGCGAGCGGGCGCAGGCGAGCGGACTGACGCCAGTCGTGATCAGCTTCGAGCCGCTGCCGCGCGAATATTTTGGCCACGCGAAGGATCTGCCGCGCCTGACCAATGTGCGCGAGAAGCTGGAGCGATTCGCCAAGCAGGGCATCGAGAAAGTCCTGTTGTTGCGTTTCAACGCCGCGCTCGCGACGATGAGCGCCGAGGATTTTGTCGCGCGCGTGCTGGTTGAGCGCTGCGCGGCGCGAGAGGTTTTGGTCGGCGAGGATTTTCGTTTTGGTGCACGGCGCGCTGGCGATCTTGCCTTGCTTGAACGGATGGGAGAACAGTACGGATTCGTCGCTCGCACGATTCCGGTTTTTTCCGCAGCTAATGCGGATGGAAATGGTCAGCGAATAAGCAGTTCGTCGATCCGCAGTGCGCTTGCCAACAGCGAATTTGCGCGCGCCGCGGAACAATTGGGGCGGATGTTTTCGATGGGTGGACATGTTGTGCACGGTGCGAAGCTCGGCCGTAAACTGGGGTTCCCGACCGCGAATATTCCGCTGCGCCGACGCGTGCCGCCGGTTGCAGGAATTTTTGCAGTGCGCGTACTTGGCGCGGCGGTGCAGGTGCTGCCGGGCGTTGCGAGTCTCGGCACTCGCCCGACGGTTGCAGGCACCGAACGCTTGCTCGAAGCGCATCTTTTCGACTTCGATGGCGACTTGTATGGCCAACGCATCGAGGTGGAGTTTGTCGCCAAATTGCGCGACGAGGAAAAATTTGCCGATCTCGATGCGCTGGTCTGGCAGATGCAACGTGATGCCGAACAGGCGCGTGCAATTCT
>JBDTOS010000263.1:0-4225 GCA_039933095.1 Dokdonella sp. | reverse complement strand
CGGCAACGCGTTACACAATGACGCGCGGAAAAATCGCGGCCAGCTAAGCCAGCGCGATCAACGCGGGTTCGCGAATCCCTGCATGCAGTTGCCGTCGATACAACCTGCCGTGTGCGTGTGGTTGCGAGTAAGCAGCAGATTCCTCACGTGGGCAAATGCGACGAGGGTTCCACCCGAGCTGACCAGCACCGCATGCACGAGCTTGGCCTGATCGAAATCGACGATGATGCCGGCGATCAGAAGAAGGATTCCGGGAATCAGGAATCCGAACGCGGCAAAGCGCCGATGCCGGCGAAATCCGAACAGCAGGCTGGTGACGGCAAGCGTCGCCGCCAGAGTCACGAATATCCGCTCGAACCTGTGGTCCGCGAGAAATTCCAGTCCGAGCGCCGGCAACAAGCCGAGAATCAGCGGCAACGCAGCACAATGCACCGCGCACAGAAACGACGCTGTCGCGCCGATCCGGTCGATGGTGTGGGTCACTGCGGAATTGGAGGATTGGGTCAAGTTCACTGATGACTCTGAAGTGTGCGATTGCCGGAACGGGCGTCACGGCGCTACAGACATGGGGCCAGCGTCGACCGTTACAATATAACATAAATCAAGCGTAATTCATCGGCAAATGCGGGCGAATCCCGACTTGGCGTTCACATATTCAGAAACGGGTTGGTTTGGAAGCTACAGCGTAACCGGCGATTGATCGAGACGCTCCGCACGTCCGCGAACTTGAAGTGCGATCTCGAACCCTAAGCTTCGCTGCACGCCGCGCAGATACCGTGGACTTCCAGCGTATGCGCCTGCGGGCGAAAGCCGTGCTCGCGTGCCTGCTCCGTCAACAATGTAGAAACCCGTTCATCGCAAATTTCAACGATGCGCGAACAAGAATCGCAGATCAGGAACGGCACCTGATGCGCTTCGCTGGGATGGTGGCATCCGACGAACGCGTTGATCGATTCGAGTTTGTGGATGAAGCCATTTTCGAGCAGAAAATCCAGCGCGCGATACACCGTTGGCGGCGCAGCGCTACCGGGACCGTCCTTGATCTGGTCGAGCAAGTCATACGCCTTCACCGGTTTTTCCGATGCGGCGACCAGTTCAAGTACGCGCCGTCGCAGCGGCGTCAACCGCAGGCCGCGATCGTCGCAGGCGTGGGAGACCTCGCGCACGAAACCGACCGCATCATGGCGATGCGCATGCGCGTCACGGCGCGCGGGCGCCGGCTTCTTTGCGGTCGAAATTTTGCGGATAGCAGACATCGGAATGAAAAGAATTGTACACCGGACTCAATACGGCAAATCGGGTGGTGCGGGCGGCACCGGTGGCAGTTTCGCAGCCGTCGTACGCTGATCGGCACCGCAGGCGGGACAGCGTTGTACGCCATCGCGAACCAAACGAGCGCAACGTGAACATGGATGCTGCTTCGTAGGTAACAAGGCCACGACCAACCAGCCGATCGGTCCGAGCGCGGCGCCCCAGACTGCGCCGGCAACGGTGCGACCCTTGAATCTCCCGATCCATGCGCCGACGACGACGCAGACGATCGTCAATCCGATCAGCCATGCCCACAGGGTCGGACTGAGCAACTCGCGCGTACATTCATCGAGCAATGCCTGCAACGCGACGATGTCCTCGCTATCGATACTGCTCAACGCCGAAAGTGTGCACTCAAGCGCCATGGTCGTAGTCTCAACGCGCAGCGCGCGTCATCGCGGCATCGATACGCCGCAGGGCTTCGTCGCGACCGGCCAGGAACACCGTGTGATCGATCGACGGCGACACCTGGGTACCGGTTACCGCGACGCGCAGCGGCTGCGCGACCTTGCCCATGCCCTCGCCGATCGATTCGGCGGCGGCGGCAATTGCTGCATGCACGTTTTCGACCGACCATTCGCGCAACCCGGACAATTGTCCGTGCACGGCTTTCAATGCCGGCGCTGCGGTTGCGCTGCCCAGATGCTTCGCGACTGCGGCTTCATCATAGGTATCCAGCGGTGCATACCAGACCTGAGCCTTCTCGGCCATTTCCTTGAGCGTGCGTGCGCGATCGCGCAAGGCGACGATCACGTCGGCCGGGTTCGGTCCATGCTCGGAGTTGATCCCGCGTTCGCGCAAATGCCATTCGAAATGCGGCACCAGTTCGGCCGGATCTTCGCTCTTCAGATATTGCTGGTTGAGCCATGAGAGCTTTTCGACGTCGAAACGCGCTGCCGATTTGTTGACGTCGCTGGTATCGAACAGATCGATCATTTCCTGGCGCGAAAAAATCTCCTGATCGCCGTGCGACCAGCCGAGGCGCACCAGATAATTCAGCAGCGCCTGCGGCAGGAATCCGTCATCGCGGTATTGCATGACGCCGACTGCGCCGTGACGCTTCGACAGCTTCTGTCCGTCTGCGCCGAGGATCATGGGCAGATGGGCAAACGTCGGCACGTCAGCGCCGAGCGCCTGGTAGATATTGATCTGGCGCGGCGTATTGTTGACGTGATCGTCGCCGCGAATCACATCGGTGATTTGCATGTCGATGTCATCGACGACGACGGCAAAGTTGTAGGTCGGGAATCCGTCCGAGCGCAGCAACACGAGATCGTCGAGTTCCTCGTTGTTCCACTCGATTCGACCCTTGACCTTGTCGTCGAACACGACGCTGCCGGACGTCGGATTCTTGAAGCGGATCACCCGATTTGGATCGTCGCGCAGCGGCTCGTTCAGTTCGCGATAGTGGCCGTTGTAGCGCGGCTTGTCGCCCGCGGCGAGCGCGCGTTCACGCATCGCCTCGATTTCGTCCTTCGATTCGTAGGCGTAGTAGGCCTTGCCGGCTTTCAGCAGTTGTTCGGCGACCGCGCGATACCGATCCATACGCAGGGTCTGGTAGTACGGGCCTTCGTCAGCATCGAGGCCGAGCCAACTCATGCCATCTAGAATCGCCTGCACGGCGGCGGCGGTCGAGCGCTCACGATCGGTGTCTTCGACGCGCAGGATGAAATCGCCGCCACGATGGCGCGCCTCCAGCCAGCAATACAGGGCCGTGCGCGCGCCGCCAATATGCAGATAGCCGGTCGGGCTTGGGGCAAAACGGGTTCGAACAGTCATTGCGAAGAAGCTTTGGAATTGAGCGCGCAGTTTACCGGAGCGCTGCCGGTGTCGTTGCCGGAGGCGCTGCAATGTCACAATGATCAGGCAATATCATTCCCTCAATCCGACCGGCCAAGTCGACATGTTTCGCATCACAAGTCGTATCCACACGCGTTTGTTCATCTTCACCACGGCGCTCGCGCTTGCAGCCTGCGTCAGTGGTGGCGGCAATCATGTAACCGCGCCGACCGACGGAACCCGGGCGACCTTGGCGATTCTCGAATCGACCGATATTCATTCCAACCTGGTCGGCTACGACTACTACAAACTCGCCGAAGACAAGTCGATTGGATTTGACCGCCTCGCCACGCTGGTGCGCGAGGCGCGCAAGCAATACGAAAACACCCTGCTGTTCGATGCCGGCGATACGATCCAGGGCACCGCTCTATCCGACTGGCGGGCGCTTGCCGCGCCGCTGCCGTGCGCGAAGGAATTGACGGTCTACAAGGCAATGGACGCGCTTGGCTACGACGGCGGAACGATCGGCAATCACGAGTTCAACTATGGCTTGCCGTTTCTCGCTCAGGTCACCGGCCATCCGATGAACGTCGATGGCGTCAGCAAGCAGCGCTGCGCCGGGCCGCACTTTCCGCAAGTACTTGCCAACGTCGTCAGCGCGCGCGACAACCAACCGATCTTTCCGCCGTTTGCCGTGCTGGATCGCACGATCAAGGTTCGCGATGCAAGCGGACATGAGTCGAGCGCGCCGATCCGCATCGGCATCATCGGATTCACGCCCCCGACGGTCGCCAACTGGGACAAGCACAACCTCGCCGGCAAGGTCATCGCGCAAGGGCTGGTCGAGTCCGCGCAGAAGTATTTGCCAGCGCTGCTGGCGAAGAATGTCGATATCGTGATCGCGATCTCGCATGGAGGCATCGACACCTCGCCGTACTCATCCGAAATGGAGAGCGCAAACTGGTATCTCGCCGAGGTGCCCGGCATCGATGTGTTGTTGCTCGGCCATTCGCACCTGCCGTTTCCAGCACCGAATGATCAGAAATCGCGTTTCAATAACCTGCCCGAGGTCGACAACGTGCGCGGCTTCGTTCACGGCAAACCGGCCGTAATGGCCAACTTTTGGGGGAAAAGC
>JBDTOS010000262.1:0-4256 GCA_039933095.1 Dokdonella sp. | reverse complement strand
ACTCGCGATCCTGGCGTGGCGTGCACGCGCGTGTCAGGCTGTCTCCGACGGTCGTCGTTGGTGCGGTCGTCCGGCAACGAGGTGGAAGTGACCCCAGCGCAAATCGAATCGAATGCGCATGCCCGTACCGGCACGTTGCCCGCGCCGGATCGCCTGATCGTCGCAGTCATGGGCCTGCCGGGCGCAGGCAAGTCGCGCGTCGCTGACGCGCTGGAAAAACAGCTTGGCTTGCGCCGCGTCTGTCGCGACACGATTCGCCACGCGATGTTTCCCGATTGCAATTACAGTTATATCGAAAAGCGCGCAGCGTTCCGCGCCGTGTTGCTCGCGGTCGAAATCAATTGCCTGCTTGGTGAAGCGAGCGTCATCGACGGCATGACATTCTCGCGTGCCGGCGATTTTGAAAGTGTCATGCAACTTGCGAAAAGGATGAAGTTCCGCGCGATTGCGCTGTGGATCGATTGTCCTCCCGCCATCGCCCGCGACCGCATCGCCGCCGATGCCGCAGCCGCACGGCATATCGCCCGCGATCGCGTGCCGGCGCTTGTCGATGCCGTTCTCGCGCGTGGCGATCAACCGCCGGATGATGCGATCCGCATCGACGCAACCCAACCAATCGCCGCGATGTGCCGCGCTTCGGTCGATGCGGTGCACCGAAAAATGGCGGCTGTGCACAACAACTGAGCACGCAGGACATTCCATCCAACCCTGCCGACGAGATCGGTATCGTTGACTGGCATGGAGGCGGCGACAGGCCTTTTTGAAATTGCCGCGATGATCAGAAGAAGTGAGAGATTTTTCGCTCTCGCAACACGGTCGTCAATGAGCAGGGTCCCGAGCAGCCTTCACCCGAACTTTCGCGCATGTGCAACCGATTGAAGTCTCAGAGTCGTAAGGTTAGAGTGCGACGGCCTCGCCGAGGGTGTGCTCGGGGTAGTTCGGCAGGTTCATTGTGGGCAGCCTGAAGGTCCACGCGCACGACATAGCTATAACATAGCGCTTGGCTGGGGAGGCATCATGATAATGCGGCGTGCTCTTGCAAGATTCATCTTGTCTCTATTGATTTTGATCTCTTTCGGTGCCACGCGAACGGCACTTGCTCAAGGATATGAGGTCGATCCGGTCAATCATGAGAGTTGCCTGCTGCTCGTGGGATCGCCCAGTGGTTCGCAGGTTTCCAATATCTGCCCCTCTCAAAGCCTTAATTTTTGGTACTGCTTTACCGGCGGCGACCAATTAACGGTCAATCGCTGCAAGACCAGCAGCACGGATCCGAAGGGCCCTTGGTATCAGGCGCCCTCCTATCAATTGGATTATCTGCAAACAACTCCTGGATTGGGTGACGCTGTCACTACGGGCACCTTGCCCCAACTCCACAAAGCCGTCTGTCGCGCCGAGAGTGGCTGGTACCTGAGAGGGGGCTGGAGTTCCAGCGGTAATCCTATCTACGAATGCCGCCGAAACACGACATCCAATGGAACCCCTCCAGGTGGGGGCGGCGGCGGATCCGGCGGCGGCATAGCAACAGCTGGTGCGTATATGGAAGGTACCGTCGGATGGGCGCAGGTGGGCCAGACTCAGGTGACTCTTCGCGCGGATCGCGTAGGCTTCCGCTGTTCCTCTGGAACTTCCGGAACGTCGGGATCTTTACGGCTGGCGCTGTGGGCCTCGACATCCAGCGGTGGCACAACCGGACACTATCTCGGATTCGCGGAGTTGCCTTCTCTATCTTGCAACTTCGGATATACCAACGTTCAACAGACTGTTCAGTACACGGCCCCCTCCGTTGGAATATGGGCCATGGCGCTACTGTTGGAACAATGGTCGGATGGCGCGTGGCGCGTGGCCGATCGGGTCAACTTTACAAACACGATGACTGTTGATCCCCCGTCTCAACGCTTCAGCGGCCGTGTGGGATTTCAGATTCAGGGTTCGCAAGTGCGCCTTATCGCGGATCGTGTCGATTACTCCTGCGCATTTGGCGTTATTGGCCAGGCCAAGAATTTGCGTATGCGGTTGTTGGCCTTTAACGAACCCTTTACCGGTATCCAGCCCGGATGGGATTTGGGTCAGCTCACTCTGGGTTCTATTTCCTGCAACTACTATCTCCCCGGCATCAACGGTCCATCGAATCTTGGCAATGCACCATCTTCTGCCATTTATAGGACCATGTTTCTTGAGGTGCAGCAGAGTAATGGTACGTGGGGCTACTCCGACTACGTGAACTTCCCGTCGAGTACTACCGCGCCACCCTCATATTCATTGACCCTGCAACGGACGGGCACTGGCGCAGGCACGATCACCAGCAACCCGTCGGGCATCAATTGCGGCTCGACCTGTCAGGCAGGTTTCGCGGCAAACACGTCGGTCACGCTGACTGCGATAGCCAGCTCCGGATCGCAATTCGCCGGATGGAGTGGTGCGTGCAGCGGCGCGTCGAGCACTTGCAGTGTCACGATGTCGGCGGCAAAGTCGATCACGGCGACGTTCAATACCAGCGGCGGGGCTACGCCGAGCGCCCTCCTGCGTTTCGATAGCCCGACTGGTCCCACCGCGAAGACGATCGTGCAAAACTCCGGCACTTCGGTGACCTTTGCCTGGCAGACAACGGCGTTGCCTGCGGGTACCACGTGTCGCATCTACTTGCGCCCGAACAATACATATGCGGCCTTGGCTTCGCCAACCGGCAGTGGAGCACTCACCAGTACGACGATCAATCACTGGGCCACGGGAACCTATTCGTTCTATATGGGCTGCTCGAACGGGACTGCTAGCAGCAATCTCACCCTAGCCATCCAGCCACCGTTACCCGCAGCGTCGCTGCACTTCGACAGCGCCGCGGGTCCGACGAGCAAGACGATTGCGCGCAACTCGGGTACACCGGTGACATTTGCTTGGCAGAACACAGCGTTGCCTGCCGGCACGAGCTGCCGCATCTACCTACGTCCGAACAACACCTACGCGGCATTGGCCTCGCCCACCGCCGGTGGAACCCTGACCAATACGACGATGAATAACTGGGCCACGGGAGCCTATACGTTCTATCTGGGCTGCTCGAACGGCACGGCCAGTAGCAATGTCACCTTGGTCATCCAGCAACCGACACCCGCAGCGTCGCTGCGCTTCGACAGCACCACGGGTCCGACGAGCAAGACGATTGCGCGTAATTCCGGTACGACGGTGACGTTTGCCTGGCAGACCACGGCTTTGCCAGCCGGCACGACGTGCCGCATCTATCTGCGCCCAAACAACACGTACGCGGCGTTGGACTCGCCGACCGCCGGTGGCACCCTGACCAAAACGACGATGAATAACTGGGCCACGGGAACGTACACGTTCTATCTCGGTTGCTCGAACGGAACCGCAAGCGGCAATATCACCTTGGTCATCGAGCAACCGGTACCGAGTGCTGCGCTGCGCTTTGACAGTGCCGCTGGCCCGGCCAGCAAGACGGTCCTTCGCAACTCGGGCACACCGGTAAAATTCGCGTGGACGACGACGAGTCTGCCGAGTGGCACGACCTGCCGGATTTATCTGCGCCCTAACGATGGGTACGCGGCGTTGGCCTCGCCGACCGCCGGTGGCACCCTGACCAACACGACGATGAATAACTGGGCCACGGGAACGTACTTGCTCTATCTAGGTTGCTCCAATGGCATAGCAAGCCCGAACGTGACGCTGGTTATCCAATCGACTGCCACGGTGTTTCCGTTGACGATCAGCAAAATTGGCGACGGCACCGGCACGGTGACGAGCAGTCCGTCGGGCATCAATTGCGGCTCGATCTGCTCGGGCAATTTCGCTGCCAACAGCACGGTGACACTAACCGCGGCGGCCGATGCCAATTCGGTTTTCACCGGCTGGAGCGGCGAGTGCAGCGGCACCGGTTCGACCTGCACACTCAGCATGAGTGCGGCAAAAACGGTGACGGCGACATTCTCCTATCTCGGAACAGGAGTGACCGCGATCGCGGCGGGCGGAAATCACACATGCGCCCTGACCCAAGGTGGCGCGGTCAAGTGCTGGGGCCGTAACGCCGACGGACAATTGGGCGACGGCACCGCGACCGATCGTCTCACGCCCGTGAACGTCTCCGGCCTCGACAGCGGCGTACAGGCGATTACGGCGGGAGGGTCTCACACCTGCGCACTGACTCACGGTGGCGCGGTCAAGTGCTGGGGTTCTAACAGCAACGGACAATTGGGCGACGGCACCGCGACCCCTGTTATCACCTTCCCGGTAAACGTCTCCGGACT
>JBDTOS010000261.1:0-4260 GCA_039933095.1 Dokdonella sp. | reverse complement strand
ATTGTCGAAGCGACGCGTCTTGATGCCGCTGGCGAGCGTCTCGGTATTGCCATGCATGGGATCGCAGCACCACAACACCTTGCGTCCGGCCGATTTCACGGCAGAAAGCAATTTCGGTAAAACTGCTTCAACTTTTGCCGCACCCATGCGATGGATCAAGGTTAGACGACCGGATTCGTTATCGGGATCGAGCGCATCGATAAGGCGCAAAAGTTGATCTGCTTCGGTGGAAGGACCGATCTTGATTCCGATCGGATTGCGAATCCCGCGAAAATACTCAACATGTGCACCATCCAGTGCAGCTGTGCGCATGCCTATCCACGGAAAATGGGTGGCGAGATTGAACCAGCCCCACTGGCGCGGCACCTGCCGGGTAAGCGCCTGCTCGTACTGCAGGAGAAGTGCCTCGTGCGAAGTGTAGAAGTCGACACGCTGGTAGCTGCCGATCGCGCGCCCGGCGAGGGTTTCCATGAAACGAACGGAATCGCCGATGGTATCGACCATGCGCCGGTATTCAGCCTGCATCGATGAATGCTCGACCCAGGCAAGATCCCAATATTCCGGATGATGCAGATCGGCAAAACCGCCGTCGATCAGGGCGCGCACAAAATTCATCGTCATTGCCGAACGCGCATGACCCTCGATCAGGCGACGCGGGTTCGGACGCCGCGCCTCGGCATTGAATTCGGCACCATTGACGATATCGCCGCGATAGCTCGGCAAGGTGACGCCATTGCGCGTTTCGCTATCGGTCGAGCGTGGTTTGGCATACTGGCCGGCGAAACGCCCCACGCGCACGACGGGCAACTTGAGTCCATGCACCAGCACGAGGCTCATTTGCAGGATCACCTTGAGCCGATTCGAAATCAGCGGTGAGGTGCAATCATCGAAATTTTCCGCGCAATCGCCACCCTGCAGCAAAAACCGGCGACCCTCGGCAGCGTCGGCAAGCAGCTGCTTGAGCGCGAATATCTCCCACGATGTGACCAGCGGCGGCAAAAAGGCCAGCTCGCTCAGCGCGGCGTTGAGCGCAGCGACATCGGGATAGGTCGGTTGCTGGATCGCTGTCCGCTCCTGCCAGCTGTCAGGCGACCAGTCGCGAACCTGACGAACGGGAGCGATGTTGTGTTCTCTGCTGGTCATGCAAAATTCCGTGGTAACGACGGTTGAATCATTTCTTGCGCGCGGCGCGATTCTGGGAGAGACGATCCTGGGAAGCGCGATCCTGGAAGAAACAGCAGTCCAGAGAATCCGCAGTTGGCTTGCAGCACCAGCTTACAGGTAGTGACGCGATCGACCAACGCCGCCAGGCGAGAAAATCACGTGGGAATCATGGCGACCGTTCGATCGCACGACCTCGTATTGCGGCCCACCATGCGCCGACGGCAAGTGCGACGTAGCAGATCAAGGTCCAACCGGGCATCGCCAGCCCAAGAAATTTCCAGTTGACCTCGGCGCATTCGCCGGAGCCCGTGAAAACCATCTTCAGCGTTTTTGCGAGCGGGAAAGCGTCGAGCATGTAGCCTAGGCCCGGACCGCAATCCGGCACTTCGCTCGGCGGCAACGACTGCAGATACAGATGGCGCGCAGCAACGGCAATGCCAGCAATTGCGGCGATCGAGACAAGGACAGCGTAAACACGGCGGCCCGAATTTTGCGGACCGTGCGCAGCACCAATCAGGAACAAGATGCCCATTGCCATGAATGTGATGCGCTGAAAAATGCACAACGGGCATGGCTCGACGCCCATTTGGTATTGCTCGAATAGCGCATAGCCAAGCAGTCCAGCGCATACGATCGCACCGGTCAGGTATTGGACACGAAACGGCCAGACGAGAGGATTGAAGGTCATTGCGAGTCTCCGGTATCAATCAGCGTGGCCCACAACAGACCGCAGCAGCTACTGCCGCGTTCCCGGTGATCGTGGATGATTGCTGGCGAATGCTTCCGCGAGATGCGTGGAAGCGACGATCCGGGCCAGAAACGAAAACGGCCCCGGATAAATGTGTCCGAGGCCGCAGTGAATCGTCAACAAGCGCGTAGTGATTTGTCGCTTTACGTCCGACTCTTCCTATTCTGCGTCGACCGCAACCGATGTCTGCGGCCGATCAAGCAACTCGACGTAGGCCATTGGCGCGTTGTCGCCGGCGCGGAATCCGCACTTGAGGATACGCAGGTAACCACCCTTGCGTTCGCGAAAGCGCGGACCCAACTCGACGAACAACTTGCCGACCGCCTGCTTGTCGCGCAAGCGAGCAAATGCGAGGCGACGATTGGCAACGCCGTCGACCTTGGCGAGCGTGATCAACGGCTCGGCGACACGGCGTAATTCCTTCGCCTTGGGCAGGGTCGTGCGGATCAACTCGTGCTTGAACAGCGATGCCGCCATGTTCTTGAACATGGCCTGGCGATGACTGCTGGTGCGGCTGAAAGCGCGTCCGGATATCTTGTGGCGCATGATTTTTGTCCGTATCGATGGAACGTTTTGCGGATATCAGATCGTCCGCTTCGAATTATTTTAATTTTGAGCGTTAATTTTGAGCTTGATCGGCCGCTCTTAACCGAGTTGCATCCCGTGCACCAGACCCGGCGGTGGCCAGTTCTCGAGCTTCATGCCGAGCGACAGGCCGCGTTGACCAAGCACATCCTTGATTTCGGTCAACGACTTCTTACCCAGATTCGGAGTCTTGAGCAATTCGACTTCGGTCTTGAGGACAAGGTCGCCGATGTAGTAGATGCTTTCGGCCTTCAGGCAATTGGCCGAGCGCACGGTCAGTTCAAGATCGTCGATCGGACGCAGAAGCACCGGATCCACGCCGCTCTTGTCCGCCTTCGCACCTTCGTTTTCACGGCGCGCGAAGTCGCCAAACACGGAAATCTGATCCTGCAGAATCTCGGCCGCCTTGCGCACTGCATCTTCGGCATCGATCGCGCCATTGGTCTCGACGTCGAGCACGAGCTTGTCGAGATCGGTGCGCTGTTCGAGACGCGCACTGTCGACCTGATAGGCGACACGGCGAACCGGGCAGAACGACGCATCGAGCTGCAACTTGCCGATCGGACGCGTCTCATCATCGGGCAGACGTCGCGCCGTGGCCGGCTGGTAGCCGACGCCGCGTGCGATTTTCAGCCGCATGTTGAGCGACACATCCTTGGTCAGATTGCAGATGACGTGCTCGGGATTGACAATTTCGACCGTGTGGTCGACCTTGATATCGCCGGCCGTGACGACACCCTTGCCCTTCTTGCTCAGGGTCAGGGTTGTTTCATCGTGGCCGTGCATGCGGATAGCGATATCCTTGAGGTTCAACAACACCTCGATGACATCCTCCTGCAAGCCTTCCAGAGTCGTGTACTCGTGCAGCACGCCGTCGATTTCGACTTCGACGATGGCGCTGCCCGGTATCGAGGAGAGCAACACGCGGCGCAGCGCATTGCCGAGCGTATGGCCGAAGCCACGCTCCATCGGTTCGACGACGACTTTGGCGCGATTGGCGCCATAGCGTTCTACATGAATGCCGCGCGGACGCAGCACGTTGGTTGACGATCCCACCATGGAAACAGCTCCGGGGAAATTACTTCGAGTAAAGTTCGACGATCAGGCTCTCGTTGATATCCGAGGGCAGATCGGAGCGCTCTGGCAACGACTTGAAAATGCCGCTGGCCTTTTTCGGATCGACTTCGATCCAAGTTGGAACCAAATCCATCTCCTGCGAGACGGTCAGTGCTTCCTGCACGCGCAACTGATTCCTGGCGCTTTCTGAAATGGAAATCTCGTCGCCGCTCCTGACCTGGAACGACGGCAGATTGACTTTTTTGCCGTTGACCAGAACTGCCGCGTGCGATACGAGCTGACGCGCTTGTGCACGGGTCACCGCAAAACCCATGCGGTAGACCACGTTATCGAGGCGCGATTCAAGCATGCGCAACAGGTTTTCACCGGTGTTGCCACGTTGATTGGATGCTTTCTGGTAATAGCTGCGAAACTGACGCTCAAGCAGGCCGTAAATGCGGCGCACTTTCTGCTTCTCGCGCAATTGCACGCCATAATCCGAGAGGCGGCTGCGCTTGCCGGTTGCGCCATGCTGGCCGGGCTTCTGCTCGATCTTGCACTTCGAATCGATTGCGCGAGCCGGGCTCTTGAGGCTGAGATCGGCGCCTTCGCGCCGTGCCAGTTTGCAGGTGGGTCCGATATATCTGGCCATTGGTCAAACCCTGCGCTTTTTCGGCGGACGGCAGCCGTTATGTGGAATCGGCGTC
>JBDTOS010000260.1:0-4260 GCA_039933095.1 Dokdonella sp. | reverse complement strand
CGCAACGACGCGAAGAAGGGCGATGCCACCGATGGCGAATCGCCGACTCCGGAATCCGGTGCGATGACGCCAGAGCAGGTTTCCTGATCGCTGTCGTTTTCTGCGTTTCACGATGAACATTGGGTTCATCGCACGCGCTGCATACTCCGGCGCACTTTAGCCATTCGGAGTTCACCCATGCGGCGCATCGTCTTGTTGTGTTGCCTGTCGGCCAGCGCAGTTGCTGCGCCCGCATTTGCCGATCCGGCGAGTGATGTTCGCCAGTCGTTCGACACCTTGCTTGCGGCGGGTGGCTTCAGAGGCGTCGTCAGCGGACGCGTATTTGGGCCCGAATCGCCCGCGATGACCGGGGAGATCGACGTACTCTTTCCCGATCGCATTCACGCCCGGACTGACGAAATCGAATTCATCAGCTTGCCCAGCGGTGCCTGGATCAGCGCGTTGGGCTTGTGGACGCCGGTGGATCGCTCGTTGCTGCCGGTTACCCGTTTCGATATCGCCGAGATGCGCCGCGCGATGGGATCGATTCGCGATGTGCGCCTGCAAGGAAAATCCAAAGCCGCGCAATGCACGGCGCAGGTTTTCCGTTTCCACGCCAGCGGTCAACTGCCCGGAGCCAACGCCGATGGCGACATGCGCATGTGGGTCTGCGACGCCAATCATCACCCGGCACGCCTCGAAGCGACTGATAGCAAGTCCGGCGAACGCGTAGTAGTGGATTTCGACTGGTCGCGTCGACCGCAGATCGAAGCGCCGTCGCGCTAATCAGGGTTTTTTCGGTATTTTCGAAGGAAATAAGCGAAATTATCTCTCGACAGCAGTTGACATTGACCTTGTAACACTCGTTGTCCGCCTCCATTCTGATCGGCCAGTCCACAGAGCTGTTGCCCGTGACCGATCTGCTCGTCCAAGCCGAAAACCAGTTATTGCGCCCCGGCGGCATGTCTGCCGGCGATCTTGATCGCGTGTTTTCGCGGCTGATGGGGCCGGCGATCAATGCTGCCGACATCTATTTCCAGCACTCGCGCAGCGAGGGATGGGTGCTCGAAGACGGCATCGTCAAGGACGGCAGTCACTCGATCGAGCAGGGCGTGGGTGTACGCGCCGTCTCCGGCGAAAAAACAGGTTTCGCGTATTCGGATGAAATCGTGTTGCCGGCACTGCTCGAAGCAGCAGGATCGGCCAGTGCGATTGCGCGAAACGGTGCCAACGGCTGCGGCCGGCCACTCGCGATTGCCTCGGCACGCGCTTTGTATCCTGCGATTGATCCGATCGACACGTTGCCGAACGAAGCGAAAATCGCGATGTTGCGCAAGATCGACGGATTCTGCCGCGCACAGGATCCACGCATTGGCCAGGTTATCGTCAGCATCGCTGCGACACTCGATACCGTGCTGGTCGCGGCAAGCGACGGCACTCTGGCCGCCGATGTGCGTCCGCTGGTGCGCATGAATGTGCAGGTGATCGCTGAGCAAAATGGCCGCCGCGAGTCCGGCAGTGCCGGCGGTGGCGGGCGCTACGGTCTGGATGAATTGCTGACTCCCGAACGCGCACAGCGCCTCGCCCGCGAGGCAGTGCGGCAGGCGCTGGTCAATCTTGAAGCGGTCGATACGCCGGCCGGCACGATGACCGTCGTTGTCGGCCCCGGCTGGCCGGGCGTGCTGTTGCACGAGGCGATCGGGCACGGTCTCGAAGGCGATTTCAATCGCAAGGGTACCTCGGCATTTTCCGGGCGCATCGGCGAGCGCGTTGCGGCCAAAGGCGTCACCGTGGTCGACGACGGCACGCTGGCGGGTCGACGCGGATCGCTCAGCATCGACGACGAAGGCACTCCGAGCAACTGCACGACCCTGATCGAGGACGGCATTCTCAAGGGCTACATGCAGGACAAGCTCAATGCCGGGCTGATGGGCGTCGCGCCGACCGGCAATGGTCGCCGCGAATCGTTCGCGCATCTGCCGATGCCGCGCATGACCAATACCTACATGCTGGCGGGCAGTCACGATCCCGACGAAATCATCCGCTCGGTCAAGCGCGGCCTGTACGCGGTCAATTTTGGCGGTGGCCAGGTCGATATCACTAACGGCAAGTTCGTTTTTTCAGCGAGCGAGGCGTACCTGATCGAGGACGGCAAGGTGACGCGACCGGTCAAGGGCGCGACGCTGATTGGATCGGGACCGGAAGTGCTCAATCGCGTATCGATGATCGGCACCGATCTGCAACTCGACGAAGGTGTCGGGGTTTGCGGCAAGGACGGGCAGAGCGTGCCGGTGGGCGTCGGTCAGCCAACCTTGCGCATCGACCGCATGACGGTTGGCGGCACGGCGGCGTGAGCGCCGTGCAGGATGCCGGTGACGCTACGGAAATAACGTGCTTCGGCGTGTTGCTTACGCCGGGTCTGTGTAGCCAGTGCCCTGGTCCGCTGCCTGCTCGATTGTCTCGCGCAATAAACGAAACAACTCACGAAACGCGCGAGGCGGCTTGCCATTTTCCATCTCGTCGTCGACGGCACGAATCAACTGGCGAAGTTGCTGGCGATCGACTTGCGGGTACTGTGACACGAAATCGCCGAAGCCGACATCGCCATCGGACATCAGACGCAGACGCCAGGCTTCGATGCGATGCAGTTCCGCAGCGCCTCGATTGGCGACCTGGCGATCCTCGTCGAGCGCCTCGCGCAGCGGTTCGATCTCTTCCGGTCGGCGGCGCAGCTGTTTCGCAAGGAACTGGGTTTGCCGTTTGCGCGCGATGTGCTGGGTAACCGCGCGGGTGCGTCGCACTTCCTCGCGGATTTCCTCCGACATCGGAAGGCGCGCAAGCTGTGCGTCGCTCAACGCGGCCAGCGTTTCGGCGATTTTGAACACATCGAGCGCTTCACGACGTTTCTGGCTGCGACTCGGTTCATCGGTCGCATCGTCGGCGGCGCGATCCGGCATTTCGGAATCTTTCATTGGAGCAGCATAAGGCGTGAACGACATTTCCACCAATAGTTCGGCCGATGCCGACGTAGCCGGCAGCCTGGCCACGCAATCGATGACCGATCAGGCGGCTCTCGATCGGCTGTCCGAAGTCTGCGCTGACGTACTCAAGCGGTGCGTAGGCGCCGGCGCGAGCCAGGCCGAAGTTGCGGCAAGCATCGATCTCGGGCTCGATGTCGGCGTGCGTATGGGCGAAGTCGAGACGATCACGCGCAATCGCGATCGGGGCGTATCGGTCAGCGTCTATTTCGGGCATCGCAAGGGTTCGGCGCACACCGCTGATCTCGATCGGCGGTCGATCGAACAGACCGTCGAACATGCCTGCGCGATTGCGCGCTACACCGAGGAGGACCCGTGCAATGGACTCGCTGATCCTGCTCTGCTTGCGCATGAATTTCCCGATCTTGATGTCTGGCATCCGTGGGACATCACTGCCGACGAAGCCGTGGCGCTCGCCCTCGAAATCGAATCGGCCGGTCGCGATCACGACGCGCGCATCAGCAACTCCGACGGCGCTTCGGTGCAGGTCGGCGCAACCCTGATTGCCAACGCGAACTCGCTTGGGTTTTCCGGGACCGAACGCAGCACACGTCATTCGCTGTCATGCGCGCTGATCGCCGGCAGCGAATCCGGCATGCAGCGCGATTACTGGTACGACACTGTGCGCTCGGCGGTCGATTTCATGCCTGCAGCGGCGCTCGGTCGGCGTGCTGCACAACGCACACTTGCCCGCCTAGGCGCGCGCACGCTCAGCACGCGCCAATGTCCGGTGCTATTCGTGCCGGAAGTCGCGCGGGGGTTGCTGAGCCATTTGGTATCGGCAGTCAGCGGCGGCGCGCTCTATCGGCGCGCATCGTTCTTGCTCGATCATCTCGACAAGAAGATCTTTCCAGACTTTATCCAGATCGACGAGCATCCGCGCCAGTTGCGCGGGCTCGCCTCGTCGAACTTCGATGGTGAGGGCGTCGCTACTCGCGATTCAGCACTGATCCGCGATGGTGTACTCACGCGCTATGTGCTTGGCAGCTACTCGGCGCGCAAGTTGGGCATGACCACGACTGGCAATGCCGGCGGCGTGCACAATCTCATCGTGGAACCGGGCAGCGACGATTTCACCGCATTGCTGCGACGCATGCACAAAGGTCTTGTTGTGACTGAACTGATGGGGCAGGGTGTATCGCTGATTACCGGCGACTACTCGCGCGGCGCAGCCGGATTCTGGGTCGAGAACGGCGAGATCGCGTATCCGGTCGAGGAAGTGACCATTGCATCGAATCTGCGC
>JBDTOS010000259.1:0-4271 GCA_039933095.1 Dokdonella sp. | reverse complement strand
ATCGACATTGGCCGCGCCCACTGCGTTGCACGGGCCGGTTCCCTGCAAGCCGGACCAGCTGTAATAGTCATAGTCCTGCAACCCAGGTTGCGCGATCCATTGCGAGTCGGAACGGAACAAGGATGGAAAGCCAAGCGCGAGCACACTGCCGCTGCCCAGCGTGATCATCGGACCGCCGCCGCCTGCGACCGTCGATAGCGACCATGCCGAACCGTCGTTATGCATGATGGCCGGTCGATAGCCATCGGCGACCGTGAACGTCGAGCCGCCGGCATACACATTGTTCGAGGCAAGCGCGAGCAAAGCGCCAAACTCCTTGGTGTCGCCCGGTGCCGGTACATTGCCGTCAAGGCTCCACGCGCTGCCATTCCAGTGCAGGAAATAGGGAGTGGTCGCCGGATCGCCGTCGCTGCCATGACCGACCGCCCAGACGTCATTTGTTGCGACGCCATCACTCGCAATCAGTGACCAGCCGGGCGTGCCGCCTGACGGGAACGGAGTCGGAACGATTTGCAACGATGAGCCGTTCCAGTGCATCGCCAATGCCGGCCAGCCGGTCGGTGTGATCCAGTCGCCGACAAACCACACATCGTCGCTGGCGATCGCCTTGATACCAACTACTCTGGCTCCGGTGCCGCCATCGGTACGTGGTGCGGGAATCTCGGTCCACGATTGGCCGTTCCAGTGCGCGACGAATAGTTGGCCACCAACGAAGCCTCCGACGGATTGCCCGCGCTTCCATCCGCCAGCCCAGACATCGTTGGAGCTGAATCCGTCAATGGCGTTGAACCACACCTGTGTGCAAGGCGATGCCGCCGAACAGACTTGCGGGCTCGGGGTTGGTACGGCCATCCATGCCCCTTCGCCGATCCGGTGGTAAGCAAGCGAGTATTGCTGGAGATTGCCGATGCCGCCGGTGTCATAGCCGCCGACAAGCCAGGATTCATCGCTGCCGAAACTCTTCGAAGCAAAAATCGATGTCGCGGTCGCGCCGGCCGGCAGCGGCAGCATCTCGGAGTTCCACTCGCCGCACTCGGCGACTGTGTTGGGTGGCGGCGGTCCGGGCGGCTTTCCGTACAGCGCAAACGCGAAATCAAAATTGCTCTGGCCGAAAAAATCGCTGTGTTGCACCCATGGCCCGCCGGTGAGGTTGTCACGCATGTAAATTGGGCTGCCGCGGGCGCCAAGATGATTGGATGACCAGATTGGCCAGATCGCTGAGTCCGCGAACTCAAGCTGCACCGAGAAAAAATATTCCCCGTCCGCATTGAATGGCGTCGGAAAGGTTACGTCGATCGTGCCGTTGTGGCCGGTGTGATTGAGATCGTGGATAAAGCGCGGATCGCCGTCGTCGAGATGAAAGCCATACAACTCGTTGCCGGGTTTTCCTTCGACAGTCTTGGCATAGATGCGAACTTTCACCCCCGTAGCGAATGCGCCGAAACAATTCCAGCAATCGTAGCCGTAGATGATTGCCCGACGAATTTCGCCGGTCACCTGAAAATCGTCGGCGAGTTCCTGGTCGATCGGCGTTTGGCCACCGGTGACGACGCTGTCGCGGGTTATCGTGTAGGTATCAACGTCGTTCGACCAGAGCCGCTCGTCGGCGCGCGCGTCAAGCGTTGTTGTGAGCAGAGATGCCGCGATCAGTGCGGTGAAGTATTTGGCTGGCGACATGGTTGGCTCCCGGGGTTGGCAGCAGTCTGGTTTTCGCGCGCACCGTGCGCAAGGAACCGCTGGGCGTAAATACCCACGGCGAATCAATGGTCGCCGGAAGCCGGGTCGCGATCTGCATCACTGCGTGCGTCTCAAGCCCCGTGCCTATCGCGAGAATCGTCGCTTTATGGGCGCGCAAAAACAAAAGCACCCATGCGGGTGCCTTTGTCAGTCAGCGAACAACAGTGCGGTTTACCAGATTTTTACCTGTGTCTCGCCGTCGCGAACCATCGCATCGCCGGTCTTGCACGAGTACGCCTGCGCGAACGCCGGCATGTTTGCAGCGGCACCAGCTGCGCGATATTGCGCTGGCGCATGCGGATCGCTGGCGAGCAGCACTTCCTGGCGTTTGTCGAGCACGCTGCCGCGCCAGACGCGCGCCCAGTTCATGAAGAAGCGCTGATCTTCGGTGAAGCCGTCGATCTTCTTCGCAGATTCCTCGGGCTTGTCCTTCATCGCCACTTGTAGTGCATCGTAGGCGACATTGAGACCGCCCAGATCGGCAATGTTTTCGCCGAGGGTAAGCTGGCCATTGACGTTCTTGCCCGGTAGCGGCGAGTAGCCATCGAACTGTTCGACGAGTTTCTTCGCGCGCGCATCGAATGCCTTGCGATCGCTCTCGGTCCACCAGTTGGTGTTATTGCCGGCGGCATCGAACTGGCTGCCCTGGTCGTCGAAGCCGTGGCTGATTTCATGGCCGATCACTGCGCCGATACCGCCATAGTTGATGCCGTCATCGGCCTTCGCGTCGAAGAACGGCGGCTGCAGGATCGCGGCCGGGAAGTTGATCGTGTTGTCGGTAGGGTTGTAGTAGGCATTGACGGTTTGCGGCGTCATCCCCCACTCAAGGCGATCGGTCGGCTTGCCGATCTTGTTGATGTCGTAGTCGTAGTTGTACTTGTTTGCCGCCAGCACATTGGCAAAGTAATTGTCGGGAACGATGGTGATGCCGGACCAGTCGCGCCACTTGTCCGGATAGCCGATCTTGGGCAGGAACGTGTCCCATTTTTCCAGAGCCTTGGCGCGGGTTTCCTCACCCATCCAGTCGACTTTCTCGATGCGGGTCTTCAGCGCGTCGCGAACGTTGTCTACGAGCTTCAGCGCTTGCTGCTTTGCCTCGGGCGGAAAAACCCTGGCGACGTACAGTTCGCCGAGCGCCATCCCCATACCGTTTTCGACCGCATCAAGCACACGCTTCCAGCGTGGACGCTCTTCTTTCTGGCCGTTGAGTTCCTTGCCATTGAACGCGAAGTTTTCCTGCTGGAATGGCAGCGACAGATACGGCGACGCCGCGTCGACAGCATGGAAGCGCAAATAGGTCTGCCAGTCGGCAACCGGCGTCTTCACGAGCATCTTCTCGAACTCGGCGAAGAAGGTCGGTTGTGACAACGAAAAACCATCGGTCACGTCGGCGCCTTGTGCCTTGAAGAACGTGCTCCAGTCGAAATGCGGCGTGACCTTGTTGGCCGCGTCGATGCTGACGAAATGGTATTGATTCTCGGGCTTGCGCAACTCGACCGGAGGTAGCGATGCCTTGGCGAGGCGTGTTTCGAAATCCAGCACGTTCTGTGCCTGCTTGTCGGCATCGGCAGCACCGACTCCGATCAATTGCAGCACCTTGGAAATGTGCGCGCGATAGGCGTCGCGAACGGCGGCGTAGTCCGGCTTGCTGTAGTAGTCGCTAGTCGGCAACCCCAAGCCGCCCTGGAACGCATAGCCGATATTGCGTTTGGAATCCTTGAAATCGGCCTGTGCACCGAACTGGAACAGTTGACCTGTTCCGCGCGAGAAACTGTCGTTGAGATAGGCAGCGACGTCCTTGCTGGATTTCAGGCCATCGATCTTCGCCAACTCGCCCTTGATTGGATCGTAGCCAGCCTTTTCGATCGCGGCTTCGTCCATACCGGAGTGGTAGAACCGACCGACCTTCTGTTCGATCGATCCGGCTGCTGCGGAATCAGCCTTGGCCGCTGCTTCCTCCACGATGGTTTTCTGGGTTTGCAGACTCTTTTCGCGAAGCTCGTCGAATGCGCCCCAGCGCGTGCGATCGGCTGGAATGGGATTCGCGGCGACCCATTTCTTGTTGACGTAGGCATTGAAATCGACGCATGGATTGGTGGCACTGTCGAGTTCGGTTACGTCGAACGCGGTGACCACGGGCTTGCCGGCGGGTTCGGCAGCGGCTACAGGTGTGGCCGGCTTCGGCGGCGCGCTGGCCTCGGTCGGCGCTGCGGCCTTGTCGCTGCATCCGCCGAGTGCAACAGCGATGCCGAATGCAATCGCCAATGGTTTGATTGAATCGAATCTCATGGTTTCTCCTCAGTGGGGTAGGGCAGCATCGAGTGGCTGTCCGTAACAGAAATGGATGCGCATGTTCGGCAACGCGTGTTCGGAAATGTGGAGCCGGCGCACTGGTCGATTGTACCTGCTCAGCTAATTTGGATAAGGAAACACTGGCACGCTATGCGAATCGGAGCCTCAGCTACAGTGTCGAAGGTCATTGCATGGCGATCTTCGCGCGCTGTGTCGACTGAACGCCGAACTGACGATTAGCT
>JBDTOS010000258.1:0-4283 GCA_039933095.1 Dokdonella sp. | reverse complement strand
GAATACAAATGCGCATTCGCCGCACCAAGCAACCAGCACACCGCGCCGGCGGGTAGACACCAGACGAACCCATAGTTCATGCCGACACCGCTCGCCTTGAACACCGCGACGATGGCGAAGTCCCGTAGGTCGCATCTCGGATGCGACGTGGAGCATCTCGTAGGCAACGTGGAGCTTGTGGCAATCCGCGAGCATGCGGCAACTGGCGCATCGCGATCGGCGCATCCAAGATGCGCCCTACGAGCTTGTGGAATCCGCAAGCTTGTGGCAATTGGCGCCTCGCAATTCGCGCATCGCAAGTGGCGCATCCGAGATGCGCCCTACGGGTTGATTTGCTACTTGCGCTGGACGCCTTTCTGGACGAATCTCGCCACTCATCCCGTGCGGTGAGTGTTTCATGACAAGTGTTTTCCTGACTGGTGCCAGTGGTTTCCTCGGCGGTCACATCTTGCGCGAACTGCGCGCGCTGGAGTGCGAGGTCAAGGCGCTATCGCGACGACCGGAATCCGATGCCGCGATTGCCGCACTGGGCGCCGTGCCGGTGCGCGCAGAACTGTCGGATCGTGCGAGCTTGCGGGCGGCGATGGCTGGCTGCGAGGCGGTATTCCATGTCGCGGCCGACACCAGCATGTGGCGACAACAAGCGGCGGCGCAGACGGCGACCAATGTGCAGGGGACCGAGAATCTGCTGCGCGCGAGCGAAGCCGAGAATGTGCGCGCGTTCGTGCATACCTCATCGGTTGCCGCACACTCGCATCTCGCGCATGGCGTGATCGATGAATCGACGCCGCAACGCGGCGCGGAGAGTTTCATCAATTACGAACGCACCAAGTTTCTGGGCGAGCAACTCGTGCGCAAGTCCAGCGTGCCGTGGATCGTGTTCAATCCGACCCACATCCTTGGACCGGGCGACCGCCATAGCTGGGCGCGGCTGATCATGTTGGTCGATGCGGAGAAGCTACCGGGAATCCCGCCTGGCATCGGCACGTTTGCAGATGTACGCGAGATCGCCAAGGCACAGGTGCGCGCGTGGCAACAACAGCGTTTTGGGCAAGCCTATATCGTCGGTGGAGTGCAGCTCAGTTTCCTCGACTTCGTCCACCCAGTCGGCGCCGCGCTCGGCAAACGCACGCCACGGCGCGCAACGCCGGCCTTTGCCTTGATGACGTTCGCGCGCCTGTCCAACACCTGGGCGCATATCACCGGCAAGGAACCCGACATCACGCCCGAAGCCGCGATGTTGACTTGCCATGCGCTGTACGCTGATTCATCCAAAGCAATTCGCGAACTTGATTACGTCGAAACACCGTTTGATGCGTTGCTGAAAGACACTTTGGATTGGATGCGGAAGGAAGGGATGGTCCAGCGCTCGAAAAGCGCTACCGGCATGCGATAGAAGTAGGCAATTCCAGAATCACAGTCCAGTTGCGGTTCCGTATTGCCGAGCGTAGGATTGTTGTGAGTCGCGGAGGATCGCTGGGTGAATCGAATAATCGCGTCTATTTTGGGGCTGTGTAGTAGCGCCAATGCTAGCGCGCAAGACTTCGTCTTTTTCGCCGGCTTTGAATCCCAACTACAACCGGTCGCAGGATCGGTAATTGTGGACGAGATCATGTCGAATCCCGAGTTGGTAGCGGACAACGTCGGCGAGTGGTTTGAGTTCACCAATGTGAGCACGCAATCCGTCGAACTGAACAATTGCTTGATTGGCAATGGCACGACTCAAAATACGCTGCCAGCACACTCTCTGAGTTCCGGCGGCTACGCAGTCATGGCGAGAAATCTGGATACCTCCACGAATGGAGGCGTCTCAGCATTCGCTTCGTTCACTTTCAGCCTGCCCGCCAGCGGCACGATCATCCTGACTTGTGGAAGTCGCTCTATCGATCAGGTCAGCTGGACGAGCGAACTCGCGGGGCATTCCCGCAGCCTGGATCCTGCACATCTTGATGCAATAGCCAACGACAATCCTGCGAATTGGTGTTTCTCGACGATGCTTTTCAACGCTTCGGATTTTGGAACACCCAACTTTGTGAACGAGTCGTGTCCACCTTAGGAATCGACGATCATAATGATCGCTTTCGGATGAGCGCAATCGACAACGAAGTCTTTGTGTTCCGCCTCCCAGAGCGAGAAACGCCATAGGCTGAGCGTGGTGCGCGAATAAGGATGAGTTCGCCGGCACGTATAGTCAGATGCGTGTCAACTCGAAGAACTTTTCCAGATCGATATTTCCGCCTGACACGATCGCGACGATCGGACCCTGCCCGGCCTTTCCTGTCAATGCCGCCGCTAGCGGCAGGGCACCGGCACCTTCGGCAATCACACGCGCGTTTTCCGCCATCAGTCGCATCGCCGCGCGGGTCTCGTCGAGGCTCACGACTATGCAGCCATCGACGACCGGTCGCATACGCTCCCACATGCGCGGAAACACGCTCTGCCCGCCGGCACCATCGACGAACGACGGGATGCGATCGAACTCCTGCGGCGAACCCATCTTCAGCGACAAAGCCAGCGGAGCAGCCGTCTCGGGTTCGGCACCCCAGACCTTTATCTCGGGTTTGAGCAACTTCATTGCACTACCGACCCCCGCGATCAATCCACCGCCGCCGATGCCACCGATAACGGCGACCGTGTCGGCTGCGTCTTCGAGAATCTCCAGGCCCATCGTGGCGTGGCCGGCGATGAAATTGTGATCGTCGAACGGATGAATGAAGGTTCCGTCAACGTCTTCATAGGCACGCTCGTCGAGCGCCTTCCATGCGACCTCGTACGGCACCGGAACAAGTCTCGCGCCGAGTGCGCGCATGCGTTCCATCTTTGCTGTCGGTGCCGTCTCGATCACGACTACCGTGCACGGCACCCCGGCTTTTCTCGCCGCGTAGGCAACGCCCTGCCCTGCATTGCCGGCACTGATCGTCCATACACCGCGCTGTCGCTCCGACTCGGCCAACATCGCCACCGCATTCGCGGCGCCGCGCAACTTGTACGCGTTGATCGGTTGCAGGTTTTCAAGCTTCAGCCGAATATCAGGAAATCCAGGGCCGAGCTCAAGACGAACCAGCGGCGTGCGCAGGATGGTGCCCTTGATGCGCTCGCGTGCCGCGTGGATTTCGGTAAGTTCTATCGGGCGGACGGGCTCGAGCGTTGCAGTCATCGTTTGATATCCAGCGCGGTATGACGAAGAAACAGCACGCAACGCGCGCACAAAACATCATAGCTTGATCGGGCAATCCCGCGCGGCTTGGCGCATCGACTGGTCGCATCCGGTGAAGGATCACGGACAGCGAAAAGCGAAAATGCTACAACGCCGAACCGGGATATCCTTACAAGGAGCGGACATGCGTTATCAGGGCAGGATTACCGAGTGGAACGATGTGCGCGGATTCGGTTTCATCGTCTGGAACGGTGGCGGCGACAAGGTGTTTGTCCACGTCAGCGCGTTCAACGAAAGACAGCGCGGACCCAGTGTCGGGGATATCGTTACCTATGAAATGCAGAACGACGAGAAAGGGCAACGCCGTGCTGAGCAAGTCGCGTTCGTCATCGCGGAATCCAGAAAGCCTGCTGCAAGGTCGCACCGGCGAAGCCAGTTGCGCAACATCGCGGCTATCGTCCTGATTGCAGCGGTGTGCTTCGTTGCGTACCAACGCTCCAGTCAGCGCGCCGGCTCTTCTGCCCTACGAATCGATGCAACGCAGGACTCCGTGGTGCCGGAGAGAGAGGCTTTCGCCGAATTACAGCCAGATGTGAAACCCACGTTTCAATGCGAGGGAAAAACCCGCTGCTCGCAGATGACCTCATGCGCCGAGGCGACGTTCTATCTGGAAAATTGTCCCGATACAAAAATGGACGGCGACAACGACGGCGTGCCCTGCGAATCGCAGTGGTGCGGCCAATAGGTAACGGCGGCTGTCGACCTGATGCAAGTATGCGATCACGTTACGCGGTCGCGATAGTCGACCGCCACCGTCGCATCGCGCTGGCGCGCGAGCGCAAGCCGATCGGCGATCACGGTGATCAATGCCGCGAAAAAAGCGTTCGCAATCAGCGCAATCATGCCGATGTACACCGATCCGAATTCGGGCAGCGGATAGGTGGGCTTCATGCCTTGTATTGCGCTCAATGTAGTTCCGAGCGTCATGCCGACTGCCCAGCCAGCGAGCAAGGCACGGGCGCGGAACCAGTGCGTGTAGAGACCGAACACAATCGCCGGAAACACTTGCAACATCCAGATGCCGCCGAGCAGTTGCAGGTTGATCGCGTATTCGAGCGGCAGGAAC
>JBDTOS010000257.1:0-4336 GCA_039933095.1 Dokdonella sp. | reverse complement strand
CTCCCCGCACTTCGCACACCGCTACCTTGCTGCTCAACGGCCAAGTTCTAGTCGCAGGCGGCATAGACAATACCAACTCATGCCTAGCCTCGGCCGAGATCTACCCAGGCACAACAACGGGAAGCCTTGCTACCGCACGCTGCGACGGTCATACCGCTACTCTGCTGCCTTCCGGCAAGGTTCTTGTCGCGGGTGGAGAAAACGCGAGTGTGGCTCTCGCCAGCGCCGAGATCTATGACCCCGTCAACCATAGCTGGAGCCCCACCGGGCCTCTCGCCGTTGCTCACCGTGATCACACCGCCACGCTGCTTAGCTCAGGCAAGGTCCTCATTGCCTCAGGCTATACCTCGGGAAACGCCCAAACCACCGTCGCCGAGTTGTATGACAGCGCCAGCAATAGCTGGAGCTCAGCAGGTAACCTCGGTACTGCCCGCGCACATCACACAGCAACCCGGCTGCAATCAGGCAAAGTTTTCATAGCGGGATCTGGTACCAGCACGGAGATCTATGATCCAGCCAGCAACACGTGGAGTGGCGCTGCCAGCGCAAGCACGGATCACTTTTTTGGGACGGCCACTTTGCTGACCTCCGGCAGGGTTCTTCTTGTTGGCGGCGGCGCCTACACCGCAGTTGCCGAGCTTTACGACCCGATCAGCAATAGCTGGAGTTTCGCCACAAGCCTTCCTGCCCCGCGCGCTGGACACACTGCGACGACATTGCCCTCCGGCCAGATTCTCATCGCAGGCGGATCCGGCGGTAGCGGTTATCTCGCAGGTGTGGTCTATGACGCAGCCAGCAACACCTGGACCAACGCAGCCTCTGCGTTGGTCCCCCGCGCTCACCACACCGCCACCATGCTGCTGTCCGGCCAGGTCCTCATCGCAGGAGGCAATGATAACGGTGGAGTCTTCTCAAGCGCCGTGCGCTACACCTACGACCTGGGTATTGCCGATAGCCGTCGTCCACTGATCGGCAGCATCAATAGCCCCTTATTCGTCACGCAACCGCTGGAATTGACCGGCAGCGGCTTTGCCGGTGATAGCGAAGGCTCCAGCGGTGGCACCAACAGCAGCGCAACCAACTCGCCGCTGGTGCAGTTGCGGAGCATCGAAACCGAACAAATTGCATGGATATCGCCAGCTGCAAATTCGAGCCGATCCGATACGAGTTACACCAGCGCGCCGCTGTCCGGTTTGCTGCCAGGAGCCTATGCGCTAAGCGTGTTGGTCAACGCCGTCCCCAGCAACGCGCAAATCATTCAGCTCAGCAGCGACACGATCTTTCGCGACGGTTTCAATGGCAACGGGCTCTAACAGAAATTGCTCGCCCCATCAGTGATGACTCCAGGTGATTGAACACTGTTCGCTGCAAACACGCACCTGATCGAACCCTCCGCAGGCTTGTCGCGAGATCCAGCCTTGCCGCGTCAACAGTCACGGGCTACCCTGATCGGAGTAGCCTGCGGTTGCCATGACTCCCGGTTTTATCCATCTCCATCTCCACAGCGAATACTCGCTGATTGATTCGACCATCCGTATCGACGACTTGATCTCAAGTTGCGTCGAACTCGGCATGCCGGCGGTCGCGATCACTGATCAGGTGAACTTGTTCGCGCTGGTGAAATTCTATCGCGCTGCCGAGCGCGCAGGGATCAAGCCGATCGCCGGTTGCGATGTGTGGATCGACAATGCAGGTGAGCGAACGCGCCCGTATCGATTGACGCTGTTGTGCCAGAACCATGCCGGATACCTGAACCTCTCGCGCCTGATTTCACGTGCATGGATGGATGGTCGTCATGGCGATCATGCGCTGATTGAGGCCGCATGGCTGATCGGCGCGAGCGAAGGCTTGATCGCACTTGCGGGACGCGAAAGCGAAATTGCGCGTTGCCTGGCCAGTGGCCAATCCGGCTCTGCCGAGACTGCGCTCGCACATCTGCGCGGACTTTTCCCCGATCGGCTTTATCTGGAGCTGACCCGGACCGAGCGTAGCGACGAGGAACCCTTTATTGCCGGCGCGCTCGATCTGGCGCATCGCTTTTCGATTCCGGTGGTCGCCAGCAACGATGTGCGTTTCATCGCCAGGGACGACTTCGCTGCGCACGAGGCACGTGTCTGCATTAACCAGGGCCGCGTTCTCGCCGATGCACGCAGACCGCGCGATTACTCCGCCGAGCAGTACCTGAAATCGCCCGAGCAGATGGCGGCGCTGTTTGCCGATATTCCAAGTGCTCTCGAGAACACGGTCGAACTCGCGCGGCGTTGCAACCTGCAACTCGAATTCGGCGTCAATCACCTGCCCGATTTCCCGGTGCCTGCCGGCCACACGCTCGCAACCTGGATACGCGAAGAAGCGCGCAACGGTCTCGGGCATTGCCTGGCCCAGCACGAGTTGGCAACTGGAGTCACGTTTGAGGCGTACTCACAACGCCTCGAAACCGAGCTCGATGTCATCGATCAGATGGGTTTCCCCGGTTACTTCCTGATCGTTGCCGACTTCATCAACTGGGCAAAACAGAACGATATCCCGGTCGGTCCCGGGCGTGGCTCCGGTGCCGGCTCGCTGGTTGCCTGGGCGTTGCACATCACCGATATCGATCCGCTGCGCTACGACCTGCTGTTCGAGCGATTCCTCAACCCCGAGCGCGTGTCCCTGCCCGACTTCGACGTCGACTTCTGCATGGACAAACGCGATCGCGTCATCGAATACGTCGCCGAAAAATACGGTCGCGACCGGGTCAGCCAGATCATCACCTACGGATCAATGGCGGCGAAAGCCGTGCTGCGCGATACCGGCCGTGTACTCGGCATGCCGTATGGGCAGGTCGACAAGATCGCCAAACTCATTCCGCCACGTCCGCTCGATCTCACTCTCGATGATGCACTTGGACGCAGCGACAAATCGCGCAAGGAACCGAATCGCATCGTCGATGATTTCAAGTCTCTGTATGCCAGCGACGACGAAGTGCGCGAGCTCGTCGATCTCGCCCTCAAGCTTGAAGACCTCACCCGCAATGCCGGAAAACATGCCGGCGGCGTGGTCATCGCACCGGGACCATTGACCGACTACGCACCGCTGTATTGCGAAGCTGGCAGCGATCATGTCGTCACCCAGTTCGACAAGGACGATGTCGAAACCGTCGGCCTGGTCAAGTTTGACTTCCTCGGCCTGCGCACGTTGACGATCATCGATTGGGCGGTCAAGGCGATCAATCCGCGCCGCACATTGCGCGGTGAAATGCCGATCGACATCTCCACGCTGCCACTCGACGACGCGCCGACCTACGCCCTGCTCAGCCGCTGCGAAACGACAGCGGTGTTCCAGCTCGAATCGCGCGGCATGAAGGAACTGATTCGCAAGATGCAGCCGGCAACGTTCGAGGACATCATTGCGCTGGTCGCGCTGTTTCGTCCAGGCCCGTTGCAGTCGGGCATGGTCGACGATTTCATGAAGCGCAAACATGGCGAGGCTGTCGTCAACTACGCGCATCCGGCGCTGGAGCCGATCCTGGCACCGACTTATGGCGTCATCGTCTATCAGGAACAGGTGATGCAGATCGCCCAGGTTCTGGCCAGCTACACGCTCGGACAGGCCGATCTGTTGCGCCGTGCGATGGGCAAGAAGAAAGCCGAAGAGATGGCCAAGGAGCGCATCAACTTCGAATCCGGCGCGGAACGTATGGGCATAGCGCCGTCGCTCGCCAGTGCGATCTTTGACCTGATGGAAAAATTCGGCGAGTACGGCTTCAACAAATCGCACTCGGCCGCGTACGCGCTGGTCGCCTATCAGACGGCTTGGCTCAAGGCACACTACCCGGCCGAGTTCATGGCAGCAGTCCTGTCTGCCGACATGGACAACACCGACAAGGTGGTGATCTTTCTCGACGAAGCGCGCTCGATGGGTCTGCGCGTCTTGCCCCCGGATATCAATGCTTCGGTGTACCGATTCACAGCGCTCGACGATGGAACCGTTCGCTACGGTCTCGGCGCGGTCAAGGGAGTCGGTCATGGTGCCGTCGATGCAATCGTCGCCGAGCGGGAGGCGCACGGCAGCTACCAAAACATCATGGAATTCTGCCAACGCGTCGATGCGCAAAAACTCAACAAGCGCATGCTCGATGCCTTGATCCTGTCCGGCTCGATGGATGCGCTGGCGAAGAACCGCGCCAGCCTCGCCGCGCAACTTCCCGAAGCGATGCGCAGTGCCGAGCAGCACGCACGCAATGCACAAGCCGGTCAAAACGACATGTTTGGTGCCGCGAGCGCGGTTGCCGCGCCGGTCGTGTTGATCGAAGTGGATGACTGGTCGCTCGAACAGAAACTCACCGGCGAACGCG
>JBDTOS010000256.1:0-4393 GCA_039933095.1 Dokdonella sp. | reverse complement strand
TGGAAATCGGCGCTATGGGATCGGTTGAAGATATAGGCTTGCGCACCTACCGTGAGGGAGAGGACCGCAGCAATCGACAGCCATTTCCAGCTACGCGATGTAAATTTCATGACAAACCTATCTTTCGGTAACGAACAGAATTCCGCAGTGCATGCAGCGTGCTCGCCGCATCACGAATTATAACCCGGCCTACTTGCGAACAATTGCAAGGAGGCTTCAATAAAAAATGTTTTTCTCGATCGAAATCATTGCATTGGCAGACGCGATCGGTTAAGGCGATTTTCGATCGGCGTAGTCGGATTTCCGGGCGATACGTGAAAAAACGATGCCCCGATCCGCATCACGAATCGTGATACGGATCGGGGCACATGACACTTGTCCGTGCGCTGCGACGTTATCGATCAGTTGTTGAAACCGTCCTTGAAGATCACATCGGCAAGGGAAATCTCCCACATGCCGCGACCGTGCGTGGCGATGCGCAGCACGCGCTTGGCCGGCGGGATCGCCATGTCGAATACCGCGACGCGTGGCAAGCCGCTGCCGAATGGAACCCAGTTCAAGCCGCCATCGACCGATTGATAGACGCCGATATCGGTACCGGCATAGAGAACCGTGGTGCCCGGGAACACCGGATCGTTGCCATCGGCAACGAAGGCGTTGACCGGAACGTCGGGCAATGCTCCGCCGCCACTACCGTTGATCGCGGTCAGCACTGGTGTCGTATTCAAATTGCTGATCCGCCACACGTGTGCCGTGGCTGACGTCCCGTCGCCGTAGTTGCCAAGACTGATATAGACCGTGTTCTTGTCGAGCGGATTGAACACTGCGCGGGCGATATAGAAATCCGGAATCATACTGCCGGCGCCGACCGGATCGATACTGGTCAAGACCGACGAGCCCGTCGTGGTGAACCACAGCGCGCCATTGTTGTTGCCGACTGCGCGATAGTTATCGTCCAGTTGCGAGATACCGATCGCGCTGACGGCGACGCCGCTGACCAGGGGTGCCTGGCTGACGATGACATTGGCGGTTCCACTAGTGCTCGAACGCAGCAGACGGTCGGTGCCGAAGTACACCGTGTTCGGCGTACCCGGCCCGAGAGCAGTTGGGGCGTAGAAATTGACTGCCGTGGTCGTCGCGGCGCTACATGCGAAGCCATTGTTGGTGCCGCTGCCGGAACAACCGAGGAATGACCACGTTCCGAACGCCCCGCCGGTCAAACTGCGCGCCCAGCCGATCTGCGTCCCCGCCTGGTTGAAGTAGGTGTGATACATCGTTGCCGGCGTGCTCTGGTCGATCATCGCAAAGCCGCCGTCGCCATCGTCGGCGTGCGCCCACACCGGTCCGGTAACCATTGAATTGGTACCGTTGTCCTGGGTGCCGCCGATCGTGATATCGGGATCGGTCGGATGCACCGCGATGCTCTGGAACTGGGTCGCGCGCAGCGTCGTGTTGTTCTGGTTCAGCCAGGTAAGACCGCCATCGGTCGATTTCCAAACGCCACCGTCATCGCCGCGATAAAGGATGTTCGAATTGGACGGGGCGACCTTGATGACATGTGTATCGGCGTGCGTGGTGTCGTCGTGATTGACGAATACCGTCGCACCACCGTCGAGCGAGGTCGATTGCAGTTTCGCGCAATTGGCGCTGCGCACGTTGCCGCCGAGAAACAGAGTGTCGGTAGCGGTCGCGGCACCCGGCACGACATCGAAGCCGATGTTGTAGAAACACTGGCCGGCGCAGAAACCGCCGCCGCCCTGGAGCTTGGCACTCCACGCCACGCCGCCATCGTCAGAACGGCGCAGGGCACCGGCGTTGCTTACCGAGTTGCACAAAGTACCCGTCGACGGCTCGCCGCTTGCGGCATAGATCTCGGTCACCCCACCGCGCACGTAGGTGCGCAATTCACCGCGGCCATTCGAAGCGCTGGTGGACGTCGTGATCAGGGTCTGGGTAAACGTCGGCGATCCCGACATGGCGTTGGTCGAGCGATAAATTCCACCGTCGCCAGCCACATTGGTGCCGTTCAGCCAGGCGATCAAGGTGTTGCCGCTCGGATCCTGCGGATCGAGCACCAGCGAATTGACACTGCGATTGACCGTGCAGGGCGTGTCGAAGCACAGTCCCAGTCCGGTATCGGTCGTGCTGACCGCAAGGCGGGTACCGGTGATTGCGCCCGGTGACATGGTGACGTTCGACAGCCGCACCATGCCGCGCATCGCCAGCGGCGGCAGCGTATTGCCGAACGGCGGATTGGCGCCGAGGCCAATTACGCCACCGGCGATTCCGACGAACAACGTGTTTGGATCGTTCGGTACCCGTACGATCGAGCTGACCGAGCGACCGGTAAAAAAACCGCCGCTCTGTGGAACACTGTTGTTGTCGATGTAGTTGCGAATCGGATTGATCGGTCCAACCAGATCCGCAGTCGTATTGATGTTTTCGATGCGATACAGGCCAACGCCGGCATAGCTGTCGGCCGATCCATTGGCTTCGCCCGTACCGACCCATAGCCAGCCATTGACGGGATCGAGATTCAACGCCCCGATTGCGAGCGTTTGTGCGCCATCGAAAATCGGTACCCAGGTAGTGCCGCCATCGAGCGAGCGGTAAACGCCACCCTGCGCCGCGCCGACATACACCTTGTTTGGATCGGTCGGATCGATTTCGATTGCCGAAATGCGACCGCTCACGGCGACGCGTGTGGTCTGCGTCTGTCCAAGCGGAATCGGATTGGGGCCGAGTTCGGTCCACGCGGCACCGGCTAGTACTTCATTAGTCCCCGGCGAACGCAGCAGTCGATCATGCAAGGCGGCAACTTGTTCGTCCAGGACCGCGATCGCCTTGGTGCGCGCGTTCGGATCGGCCGGTCGACTCGGATCGTTTCCGCGCAATAGCGCGGTGAACGCCTGGCGTGCCTGCAAGTACGCGCCTTCGTCGAACGGACCGCTATGACCCGGCGGCAAGTCGGGATCATTCTGCTCATACATCAGCGCCTGCGCGCCGACAATCAATAGCAGGCTCAACCCACCGAGCAGCAAGCCCAATTTTCCGAAACGAATGCGCATCTTAATTCTCCGACTGAAGGATGACCGCGTGCAGGCCCAAGGGATGACGATACTGCGCGGGCAAATCCGGCGCAATGGATATGGTGTGAAGACGTGGATCGCGAGCGTCCAATGCAGATTCTTGCATGCTCGAAGCGGCTCAGTGTCGTGGTTTGCACAAGCAGGACCGAGATTACGATCGAACCCGAATTGACGCATCCAGATTGCAGCCAATGACAAAGCTCAATTGCCTTCTCGGTCGCACCAGGTCGGCATTCCCGTACAATCGCAGCCCTTCCGTTCCGTCGCCCCAAGCCCGCATCCCGCATGATCGCTTTCAGAAATTTCGCCCTGCGGCGAGGCGAACGCCTGCTGCTGTCCAACGTCGATATCGCGCTGCATGATGGCGCTCGCGTCGGCGTGGTGGGCCGCAATGGCTGTGGCAAGACCAGCCTGTTCGCCGCGATCATGGGCGAGGTCGAGCCCGATCTGGGCGATCTCGATCTGCCGAATCGGCTGCGTATCGCCAGCGTCGCCCAGGAAACGCCATCGCTACCCGATTCGGCGATCGATTTTGTCGTCTCCGGTGATACCGAGGTGCATGCGGTACTGGTCGCCGAAGCTGCGGCGATCGAAGCAGAAGACTGGGATGCCGTCGCAGTCGCCCATCAGAAGCTTGCCGAGATCAACGGCTACGACGCCAGCGCGCGAGCAGGACGGTTGCTGCATGGCCTCGGCTTCGCGCCGGAAACCCATGCGCAGGCGGTGTCGGATTTTTCCGGCGGCTGGCGTGTGCGCCTGAATCTTGCCCGCGCCTTGATGATGCCGAGCGATTTGTTGCTGCTCGATGAGCCGACCAATCACCTTGATCTCGATGCTGTGCTGTGGCTCGAGCAATGGTTGCTGAAATATTCCGGCATGCTGCTGATGATTTCGCACGACCGAGAATTTCTCGACGGCGTCAGCACGCATACGCTGCATCTGCACGAAGGCAAGGCCAAGCTCTACACCGGCGACTACACCAGCTTCGAACGCCAGCGTGCCGAGCACCTGCGCCTGCAGCAGATCACCCACGAGAAAATGCAGGCCGAACGCGCCCACCTGCAAAGCTTCATCGACCGCTTCAAGGCCAAGGCCAGCAAGGCGAAGCAGGCGCAGTCGCGGGTCAAGCGCCTGGCCAAGCTGCAGGGCACCGAAGCGGTTCGCGCCGAACGCGCCTTCCACATCAACTTTGCCGAGCCGACCCGCCTGCCACATTCACTGATCCGTCTCAACCACGTCGATGCCGGTTATCCATCCGACGCCGGCGAGTCGACGACCATCCTCCACGATGTCGGCTTCGGGCT
>JBDTOS010000255.1:0-4394 GCA_039933095.1 Dokdonella sp. | reverse complement strand
CGCCCGAACTCAGGAACAGATCGCGCTCAACATCACGGGTGATCTTTTCGATCGGCTGACCGGTATTCGCCGCCAGTGCTTCGTTGAGACGCTGGCGCAAGTAAAGGATCTCACGCGCCTGAATTTCGATATCGGTCGCCTGACCCTGCGCACCGCCGGAGGGCTGATGGATCATCATGCGTGAATTCGGCAACGCATAACGCTTGCCCTTGGCACCGGCAGCAAGCAGGAATGCACCCATGCTCGCGGCCTGACCGATGCACATCGTGCTGACATCGGGCTTGAGGAACTGCATGGTGTCGTAGATCGCGAAACCCGCCGTCACCGAACCGCCCGGACTGTTGATGTACAGACTGATGTCCTTCTCGGGATTCTCGGATTCCAGAAACAGCAACTGGGCGACAACGACATTGGCGACGTAGTCATCAATCGCGCCGACCAGAAAAATCACCCGCTCCTTGAGCAGCCGCGAGTAGATGTCGTACGCGCGCTCGCCACGCGAGGTCTGCTCGACCACCATCGGCACCAGATTCAGACCTTGCGTTTGCGCTAGCTGTGACATGGAATCTCCAGAGTTGTGCACTGTTTCGGAACGGATCAGCTGCCCGGGCGCATCAATTCGTTGAAGGTCAGCACTTGCTCGTTGACCTTAGCGTGATCGGCGATCCACTCGACAACCTGATCCTCAACTACCCGACTTTGCAGGCTATTCATCAATTGGGGGTCGCGTGTGTAAAGTTCAACAACCTTCTCGGGCTCCTCGTACGTCGAGGCGATCGTCGCCAGTGCTTCGCTGACCCGACGCGAATCGAGTCGCACATCGTTCTGGCGGGCCAATTCACCGAGCAGGATGCCGGCGAGCGCGCGCCGCCGCGCGGCCGGCATGTAGGCATCCGGCGTCGCCGCAGGGGCACCGGCCGATTGTGGATCGGCATTGGCGTGGTTGGCCGCCTGCTGCGCCAGTTGCTGCGCTTCAGCCGCAACCATCGTTGGTGGAACTTCCATATCCGGAAACGCCGCGACGAGTTTCTCGATCGTCGATGCCTTGAGACGACCCATCAAGACGCTGCGCAGCTCACGTTCGAGATTCGAACGCACGTCTTCGCGGAATTTCGGCAACCCGCCTGCGGAGACGCCGAAGCTGGCAATGAATGCATCGTCGACATCCGGCAGCTTGGGCTCCTGCACACGCATCACATGGACATTGATGTGCGCCTGCTTTCCGGCCACTTCCGCTACGCGAAAATCCGCCGGCAGCGCGGCATCGAATTCCACTTCAGCATCTGCTGCGAGGCCTATCAACTTGTCCTCGATCTCGCGCGACATTGCTGCCGATCCGACAATCGTGCCCACGCGGTCGCGGCCGGATTCCGGATGACGCACAGCGCCGGCTTCGACCGAATATTCGAACAACACCATGTCACCTTCGACGGCTGCGCGCTCCACCGGCGACCAGCTGCGGCGTTGTATACGCAGAGTTTCGATCATCTGATCGATGTCGGCGTCGGTTACTTCGGCGACGGGGCGCACGATCTCGAGACTGGCTACATCGATCGCACCGACCTCGGGCAGTACGTCGAATGTCGCCGTGTATTCGATCTCGCCATTGTCGGGGCGACCCGTGGTCGAGATCGATGGCTGCACGGCCGGACGCAGTTGTTCCTGCTCGACGGCCTGCTGAAAGCTCTTGCTGATCATGTCCGATAACGCGTCGTTGCGTACCTGCGCACCGAAGCGCTGCTCGATGACTTTCAAAGGCACCTTGCCGGGTCGAAAGCCCTTGATTCGTGCCGTACGTGTCAATTCCTGAATTCGTGAGTTGACCGCTCCATCGAGCTGATCTGCGGGAAGCCGAACGATGACACGGCGACCCAGTTTGCCGACACTCTCAACCGAAACTTGCATGCTTGCTCCTCGAAACCAGGCCCGAACCAAGCGGGCAAATTAGTTGGGGCTGCGCACTGCTGACGTCGTCAACGTCGATCGCGCGCTGCCTATGCCGACCGGTGATCGTGGTGCGAAAGGAGAGACTCGAACTCTCACGGGTTGCCCCACAGGAACCTAAATCCTGCGCGTCTACCAATTTCGCCACTCTCGCGCACCGTCGATCAAACCGGATGCGAGCCCTGCATACAGCTATTGGCTCGCAACTTCTTGCCTTGACGCAGTTGTACATGGTGGGCCGTGAAGGACTTGAACCTTCAACCTACGGATTAAGAGTCCGCTGCTCTACCAATTGAGCTAACGGCCCGGGTGAACTGCGAATTGTAACGAAAATGGGGTGAGCGAGGGGACTCGAACCCCCGACAACCGGAATCACAATCCGGGACTCTAACCAACTGAGCTACGCCCACCATATTGATAACTGACGATCGACAACGGAAGATCGATCCGCAGTCGGATCACAGGATACAGATGTCTTCAGCAACATTCCTGTGTCTACGCTCAAGACCGTACGTCTTCCCTTTTCGGACTCTCGTTCGATAACTGTCGTCCATCTTCCATCCTTTGGTTGGCGCGCCCGACAGGACTCGAACCTGCAACCGTCGGCTTAGAAGGCCGGTGCTCTATCCGGTTGAGCTACGGGCGCAGACGCCGAACACGCTGGCAGAAAAGTGGTCGGGGTAGAGGGATTCGAACCCCCGACACCCTGCTCCCAAAGCAGGTGCGCTACCAGACTGCGCTATACCCCGCCGTTGCCAGCGCCCCCGAGCCTACAGGCAGTCGAGGGGAGCGCGATGGTACGGACGCGGCGGGCACCAGTCAATGCAAATGCTCCGTCTCCACGCCCACTGCAGGGACTGTCGCAGCATCGTATTTGCGCACGGCAACGATCCGACAGACCGCGGGCTTTGGAGCTACGCAGTCCTCTAGAATCCACGAAGTTGCCCAACCAGCTACAATGGCCGGCTTCCTCCAACCTTTTCCGTACGATCTTCCCGATCAATTCGGGACGGTTTCGTCTGGCTCCGCTATGTCCATAGAAAATCTTCGCAACATCGCCATCGTGGCCCACGTGGATCACGGCAAGACGACCCTGGTCGATCAGCTGCTCAAGCAGTCCGGCACGCTCAACGAGCGCACCGTTCTGGCCGAGCGCGCCATGGATTCGAACGATCAGGAGAAAGAGCGCGGCATCACGATCCTGTCGAAGAATACCGCGATCAACTGGCGCGGCAATCGCATCAACATCGTCGATACGCCGGGCCATGCCGACTTCGGCGGTGAGGTCGAGCGTGTGTTGTCAATGGTCGATACCGTGCTGTTGCTGGTCGATGCAATGGATGGGCCGATGCCGCAGACGCGCTTTGTGACCCAGAAGGCGTTCAAGATGGGTTTCAAACCTATCGTCGTGATCAACAAGGTCGATCGCCCCGGCGCACGCCCGGACTGGGTGCTCAATGCGACGTTCGATCTGTTCGATCGCCTTGGCGCAACTGAAGAGCAGCTCGATTTTCCGGTTGTGTACGCATCGGCCCTGCACGGTTATGCGAGCCTTGATTCGGAAGCACGCTCGGGCGACATGACGCCGTTGTACGAAGCGATCATGCAACATGTTTCGCCACCGCAGGTCGATCGCGATGGCCCGTTCCAGATGCGCATCAGCCAGCTCGACTACAACAACTACGTCGGCCTGATCGGCATCGGCCGCATCCAGCGCGGCAGCGTGCGCACCAATATGCCGATTACTGTAATTGATCGCGAAGGTGCCAGGCGCAACGGCAAGGTGCTACAGGTGCTCGGCTTTCTCGGCCTGGAGCGCCGCGAAGTACCCGAGGCGCAGGCCGGCGATATCGTGGCGATTTCAGGCATCGAGGGCATCACGATTACCGACACGATCTGCGCGCCCGAAGCGCCCGAAGGACTCCCCGTGGAGGCAGTCGACGAGCCGACTATCAGCATGACGTTCCAGGTCAACAACTCGCCATTTGCCGGCAGCAAGGAATTCAGCGGCGGGCGTTTCCTGACCAGCCGTCAATTGCGCGATCGACTGATGCGCGAGATCCTGCATAACGTCGCCTTGCGTGTCGAGGAAACCGAAGATCCTGACAAGTTCAAGGTTTCCGGCCGCGGCGAACTGCACTTGTCGGTGCTGATCGAAACCATGCGTCGCGAGAGCTACGAGCTGGCCGTGTCGCGTCCCGAAGTGATTCTGCGCGAAATCGATGGTGTGATTTGCGAGCCATTCGAGCAACTGGTCGTAGACATGGAGGAGCAATTTCAGGGCGCCGTGATGGAACGGCTCGGCAGCCGGCGCGGCCAGCTGAAAAGCATGGAACCCGACGGTCGCGGACGCGTGCGTCTCGACTACATCATCCCGGCACGGGGCCTGATCGGATTCCAGACCGAATTCCGCACCATTACCGCCGGCACCGGCCTGCTGTTCCACGTGT
>JBDTOS010000254.1:0-4397 GCA_039933095.1 Dokdonella sp. | reverse complement strand
TACCGGTGCCAGCGGCGACCTGGGCCGCGTCATGGCGCGCACTTTGGCCGCTTGTTCGACATCGCCGGACTTGACCGTGACAGCAGTACCGGCCTTGATCGATCCGGCCAGCGCGATCGGCGCCTGCACACGCGCCTCGACATGATCGGCATCGACGAGATGCACGATTGCGGCGCCGGTCTGCACGTACTCGCCGCGCTGGGCAAAGCGCTCGGTCACGACGCCGGAGAACGGCGCGCGCACTTCAGACTGATCGATGTCGTGTTCGATCTGGCGAAGCTGGGCGCGCGCGTGTGCGACGTTCTGCACATTGGTTTCGGCCAGGCCGCGCGCATCGTCGAGTTGGGTCGCGGCAATACTGTTGGTCGACGTCAGTTTCTTCAGACGTTCGAGTTGGGTGGCAGCCAAGTTGCTCTGCGCCTCGGTGCGGCGCACGTCACTCTGGATTTCCTCGCGGCGCAGGCGCAGGGCGCGATCGTCGAGTTTGGCGATACGTTCGCCGACTTTCACATGAGTGCCGACTTCGGCCACGAATTCCAGACGCCCTGCTTCAGCACTGGCGATCCGTGCATCGTCGCGACTGACCACGCTACCCGGCACCCAGCGCTGCGGTGCCAGGTTGGTGGTCTTGGCGAGCGCAACCTCGACATTGGCTGGCGGTGCCGCCTTGTCTTGTGCGTGCACGCCCGCTGCCGTTGCCAGCAGCGCGACCGCGAGCGTGCGAGCTACGGTCATTGTCATCGTCATTGCCAATCTCCAATCAAGAGTTTCATGCCGCCTCGATCAAACGCGGGAGTTCGCCGCGCGTCGGCGCTACGGCCTGCGCTTCGCGCTTGAGGAAAAACAGTTTCATCAGACTCGGCAGCAGGATCAGCGAAAACACCAGGCTGATGATGACGCCGCCGACGTTGACCGCAGCGAGACCGCGATAGATCACGCTGCCGGGTCCGGGATTAATCGCCATCGGCAGAGCGCCCAGCGCGCCGGTCAGGGTGCTGGCGAGAATCGCACGCAGACGCTGGTTGAGCGACAGACGAATTGCCTGATCGAGATCGAGTCCACTCTGTTGCGCGGTACGAGTCAGATCGACCAGCAGGATCGCGTGATTGACGACGACACCGACCATCATGATGAAGCCGATCATCGACAGCAGGTCGAGCGGCTGGAACGCGAACAGGCCGAGCACGCGCAAGCCGATCATGCCGCCGATCAACGCGAGCGGTACCGTGAGCAGGACGACGATCGCGTGACGCAGCGATTTGAACATCGCCGCCATCAGCAGGAACAGCACGAACAAGGCGAGCAGGAAATTGCCGCCGATCGTCTTGACGATCTGCTCCAGCCGATCGGCACTGCCGGCGATGCGGACGGCACCGTCAGGCAGTTGTGCGCGCAACGCCGGCACCACATCCTTTTCGATCGTATTGAGTGCATCCTGCAAGGCCAGCGTCGGTGGCGGATCCATCGTCAATGTCACCGTGCGGCGATGATCGAGACGACGAATCTGGGTCGGACCGAGCGCGGTTTCGAGTTTCACCAGATCACCGAGCGGCACGACTTTTCCGCTCGGCGTAACCAGCGGCGTGCGCGCGATTTCTTCGGGTGACTCGCCGGCATTGGTGCGCATGATCACCGGCACGCGTTCCTCGCCGTTGAAATATTCGCCCAACCACGCCCCATCGCCGAGCGCACGCACGATGCCGCCGACTGCCGCGCGATCCCAGCCGGCTTCGGCGATACGGCGATCATCCGGCACTGCGTGCAATTCCAGTTGCACCGCGTCCGTGGTCGGAAACGCCTGCACATTGGCACCGGGGAATTTCGCTTCGAGCAGCTTGCGACCGTTCTCGGCGACCGCGAACAGCTTGGCGCTGTCCTCGCCCTGCAGGTGGATTGCCACCGATCGCGCCGAGCCGCCGAAGCCACCGAACAGATCACCTTCCTGGGCGAACACGCGCGTGTCCGGGAAGCCGACCACGATCTCGTCGCGCACCACGCGCTCGAGATCACCGATGCGATTTTCATCCACCACGCGCGCGCCGATCGTGCCACCGCCGGGCCACAGGATCATGTACCAGTTTTTCAGTTGCGGCTGCTTGCTGCCATCCATATACGGCTTCATGCGCGCCAGAATCGTCGGTGCGATTTCCTTGTTGACCATGTCCGCCGGCATGCCGGGTGGAAAATTGAAAAACGCATCGATCGCCGCACGTTTGACCGGCGGCAGGTAATCGAGCTGCGGTCGGAATGCGAACGTCAGGCACAACGGCAGCACCAGAAGCGCGGCAACCCAGCCGAGTTGTTTTGGCCGCGTGTCAGTCATGCGCATGATGCGCTCGGTCAGCCACGGCCAGCCATCGCCGAAACCTGACTTGAGTTTCTTGGCCTTGAGCCAACCTGCTGCCGCCGGCAGTACAGTGATCGCGACCAGTACAGAGATCGCGACCGCGATCGAAATCGTCAACGCGAGATCGGAAAAAATCTGCCCCTCGACATCGCGAAGGAATACCACCGGCAAGAACACGGCGATTGTCGTGATCGTTGAAGCGACCAGCGCGCCGACGACTTGATGCGTGCCTTTGTACGCCGCCTCGTGCGGCGTCATGCCGGATTCCTTAAGGCGCACGATATTTCCCGAAACAACAATCGCGCCTTCGACGACCATGCCGACCGCGAACGCGAGACCGGCCAGCGAAATCACATTGAGACTATGGCCGGTAAGATGCAGTGCAGTGAACGTCGCCAGCAGGCAAACCGGAATCGCGCTCGCGATCAGGATCGTCGCGCGCCAGTCGCGCATGAACCACCACACGCAAAGCAGCGCGAGCAGCGCGCCGACGATGAGGTTCTCGCTGAGCAGGCTTACCGCGCGCTTGATGAACAGCGAGGAATCGTAGGATTGCTCGACACCGAGTCCCTTGACCTTGAGCGGACCGTCGCGCAATTCGCCGACCACGCGTTTTACCTCGCTGAGCGTGGCCAGCACATTCGCGCCGCTGGCCTTGTGCACATCGAGGCCGATCGCCGGATTGCCGTTCTGGTACGAGAAAAACTGGCGTTCGGGCGGACGCACTTCGACCTTCGCCACATCGCTCAGGTACACCGGCTTACCGTCGCGCCAAGACAACACCAGATCGCCCAGTTGTTCGGGCTGGTATTTGCCGGTGAAGCGCAGCGTGTATTGCTGGCGGCCGACTTCGATGCGCCCGCCGGAGATATCGCCTGAACTCGTCGCACGTGTGGAAATATCGGTGATCGATATTCCCAAGCTGGCGGCCTTGGCAAGATCCACCGTAATGCGTACTTCATCGGGCGGTCCGGCGTTGACGACGACTTCGGCAACACCCGGCACCGCCTCGATGCGCGGCTTGACTGTGTTTTCGATGAACTGGCGGTAGTTGTCGACCGGTCCGGCGGTTCCCGGCAGCAACTGCACGAAGAACCAGGTCAGCGATTCATTGGCATTGCCGCCGCCACCGATTTGCACGACCGGCCGATCGGCATCGCGCGGCAGCGCGCGCACGCGGTTGAGGCGACCGAGCACCTCGACCAGCGCGTTCTTCATGTCGGTGCCGATCGCGAAGGTCAGATTGATGAAACTGCCGCCCGACCCGGCTGTACCGTCGAGTTCCTCGACGCCCGGTAAACCCTGCAACACCTGCTCCTGCGGCTCCAGCAGTTCCGATTCGACTTCCTCGGGCGATGCCGCGCGCCAGTTGGTCTGGATCGCAATCTGCGGCCGCTGGATATCCGGAAAAAGTTGCAGAATTCGACGGATTTCATTTGGCGAAACGCACTCGAAATTGAGCTCTTCCTGGTAAAGCGCCTCAAGAATGCTGGCCGAGTTGTTGGCCTTCATGGCGAAGAAAACGCGGTTAACGGATCGCAGGCTCTTGAGCCGGGCCGCGGCGGCCTTCACCGTCGCCAGGTCATAGACATAGGCCGAGCCCTTATCAACGCCGATCGCGATGAGCTCGGCACGCCGGCGCACCCACCACGGTTCATGCACCAATGTGGGCTTGCGCGCGCCGCCCTGGAGTTCCTCCCAGGTTTCACCGAACACTTCGTCATTCGGGCCTGGCTGCACCAGCGTGCCGTGCAGTTTCTGGATCAGCCGGGCCGCCTGGCCTTCTTCGACGACAAACGAGAGATTGAGGTCGGTCGCCGACTGACTGACGAGATGAATCTTGTGCTCTTCGAAGGCTTCCAGCGCCGGGCCGATTTCGTGCAGGGCGGCCCGGATCTTCTGGCCCACCAGGCTCACGATTTCCACGCCGTGGATGAAGCTCACCCGGCACAGTCGCTCGAGGCGCGCCTGCAGTTCTTCCAGAATATTGGCATCAATTGCATTGACCCCTGGATCCAGCGTAACGGTTACGTTGCTCTCGGATGTAGAG
>JBDTOS010000253.1:0-4418 GCA_039933095.1 Dokdonella sp. | reverse complement strand
CCAGGACAGTCGACTGCGCGATCCGAAGTCGGATAACGCCGCACAGCAACCGGCCTACGCGAAGAACGAGCAGCGCTCGATCAAGCCCGAATGGCTGGTTGCGGTGGGGCTTTGCACCCACCTCGGTTGCGTTCCCGACTATTTCCCCGATCTTAAGCCCGAACCGTTCGACCCGGAATGGAAAGGCGGGTTCTTCTGCCCTTGTCACAAGTCGCGTTATGACATCGCTGGTCGTGTGTATGACGGTGTGCCGGCGCCAGCGAACTTGTTGATTCCGCCGCACAAGTTTGTCGATGACACCCACGTTCTGATCGGCGTCAATCCCGGGGAGAACGCGTGATGGCAAACTGGTTCTCACGCACCAGCAGCAACCTGCAAGGCTGGTTCAACGATCGCGCGCCGAGTTTCGGTCCGTTCTACCGCAAGCACATGACGGAGTATTACGCTCCGAAGAATTTCAATATCTGGTACACGTTCGGTGTGCTCGCCATTGTCGTGCTGGTCAACCAGATCGTCACCGGCATCTTCCTGACGATGCACTACAAGCCGAGCGCTGCGGAGGCGTTCGATTCCGTCGAATACATCATGCGTGATGTCGACTGGGGCTGGCTGATCCGCTACATGCATTCGACCGGCGCGTCGGCGTTCTTCGTTGTCGTTTACCTGCACATGTTCCGTGGCCTCATGTACGGCTCGTACAAGAAGCCGCGCGAGCTGGTCTGGCTGCTCGGCATGCTGATTTTCCTGGTGCTGATGGCCGAGGCGTTCATGGGCTACGTATTGCCGTGGGGCAATATGTCGTTCTGGGGGGCCAAGGTGATCATCTCGCTGTTCGGTGCGATACCGTGGATCGGCGAGTCGCTGATGCAGTGGATCATGGGGGACTACCTGCCGTCAGATGCGACGCTGAATCGTTTCTTCGCCCTGCATGTGGTCGCCCTGCCGCTGGTGCTGCTATTGCTGGTCGTGCTGCATATTTTCGCCTTGCACGAAGTCGGCTCGAACAACCCCGATGGTGTCGAGATCAAGAAGAAAAAGAACGCAGCCGGCATTCCCCTCGACGGTATCGCGTTTCATCCGTACTACACAGTCAAGGATACGTTCCTGACCGGGTTCTTCGTGCTCATCTGCGCGTTCATCATCTTCTTCGAACCAATGGTCGGTGGCTGGTTCCTGGAACATGACAACTTCATCCCGGCGAATAATCTGGCTACACCGGAACACATCAAACCGGTGTGGTACTTCACTCCTTTCTACGCGATCCTGCGCATGATCCCGTCGTTTGCGGGGACTGCGGTGTGGGGTGTATTGGTGATGTTTGCCTCGATCGCGGTGCTGTTCCTGGTGCCCTGGCTTGATCGCGGCATGGTCAAGTCGATTCGCTATCGCGGACGTGGATACGCTGTGTCGCTGGGCGTTTTTGCGATTGTGTTCATTCTGCTCGGCGCGATCGGTGCCGGCAAAACGACCGAGTGGATTCCGGCGATCTTCGGCGCATCAGCCGATGTCACCTTCATCGAGAATCTGTTCGGTCGCATTTTGACCTTCATCTACTTCGGATACTTCGTTTTCCTTTGGGTGTATACCCGATTCGGATGGGAAACGACCAGGCCGGTGCCGGAGCGGGTGACGACCCATGACTAAGCAGGCGCGAGGAATACCGATGCTCGGCAAGGTCGCAGGCGTTCTTTTTGCGGGATTGGTCGTTTGCTCGGGCGTGAGCGCATCCGAGGGCGGTGGCGTACTTGCATCCAACGTCAGCCTGAGCGATCCAGCGTCGATGCAGAATGGCGCGAAGCTGTTTTTCAACTACTGTTCTGGCTGCTATTCGCGGATTGGCGAGGATCTCGGCCTCAGCGAACAGCAGGTCATGGCGAACCTCAATTTCAGCGGCGCCAAGTATGCCGATCTTGTGCATACCGGACTCGATGCCGATAACGCCAAAATGTGGCTCGGAACCGTGCCGCCGGATCTGTCGCTGGAAGGACGCTCGAAGGGACCCGACTGGATATACACCTATCTGAAGTCGTTCTATCTCGACCCAAGCCGGCCGACCGGCTGGAACAACACCCTGTTCCCGAATGTGTCGATGCCGAACGCCTTGTGGGAACTACAGGGCCTGCAAACGGCGGTCCGCAAACCGGCACGCGAGGGCAATGAAGCCGAGATCGAAAAACTCGAACTGAGCCAGCCAGGGCGACTGAATGCAGAACAATTCGACACCGCAGCGCGCGATTTGAGTGCGTTTTTGCTGTATGCGGCAGAACCGGCGGCCCTTCAGCGCACTTCAATCGGCGTCTGGGTGCTGCTGTTCATCGGCATCTTCACACTGCTGGCGTGGATGCTCAAGAACGAGTATTGGAAGGACGTGCACTGACCGGTTTCGGACGCTTTCCACGGGAAATAGCCGCCAAACAAGCAATTTGCTAGGCGATCCGAGGCTCGCGTAGTACATTGGCCGGGCAGGGGTAAGGTGGGCGCACGTACCTGAACGAAGGTGATCGGTGCCGCTACAACCGGGAGTTTCCTGATTACCTGCGATTTTCTGCAATCGGCCAGACCGATTGCGATTCTGTGACAGGGAGAGGGCTCCAGCGATGGCATTGGTTACGCGTTCGCGCACAGTATTGACGCTCTACTCGGCACGTGACTGTGTCTATAGCCATCGTGCGCGACTGGTTCTCGCCGCAAAAGGTGTCAGCTACGATCTTGTACCGGTTGATCTCGACGATCCGCCCGAAGATCTGATTGATCTCAATCCCTACAATTCCGTGCCGACGCTCGTCGATCGCGATCTGGTTCTATACGACACCGGCGTCATCAGCGAATACCTCGATGAGCGCTATCCACATCCACCGTTGATGCCGGTCGACCCGATCGCGCGCGCGCGCGTCCGTTTGGCGATCGCACGTGTGGAAAACGATTGGCTGACCCTGGTTGACCAGATTCAACAGGGTGGCAAGGTCGGAGACGTGGCACGCAAGGCCTTGCGCGAGGAATTCATTCGAAATATCCCCGTGTTCAAGGCGTCCAAGTTCTTTTTGAGCCCCGAAATGAGCCTAGCCGATTGCACCCTGGCACCTTTGATCTGGCGGTTACCTTCGCTAGGCATCGACCTGCCGCGCGATGCGCAGGTGATCAATGACTACGGTGACCGCATTTTCCGCAACCCGGGATACACGCGCAGCCTGATGCCGGAGGAGCGCGCATTGCGCGACTAGTTTCAGATTGGAAAGTACTGCCTCGATGAGTTCCAACCGCCCATACCTGTTGCGGGCACTGTATGACTGGATCAGTGACAACGACCTGACTCCGTATCTGCTTGTGGACGCCAATGTGCCCGGAGTGCGCGCGCCGCCGGGCATAGCCAAGGACGGTCGCATCGTTCTCAACATCGTCGCGCGCGCAGTGACCAAACTTGAACTCGGCAACGAAGTTGTCTCGTTTCACGCGCGCTTTGGCGGCGTAAGCCAGGCGGTCATTGTGCCAATGGCGGCGATTCTCGCGATCTATGCGCAGGAAAATGGCCAAGGCATGATGTTTCCGCTCGACGGCGCGCCGCCGCCGGAACCGGGACCCGCGCCACCCGAAGAAAAGCGCGCGCGGTTGCGCGTCGTCAAATAATCTTCGAGCCCGGTCGATCTAGCAACAAGGCGTCAGGTTCAGCCACGCGCTATCGCGGGTGCGCCGACATCCCACAAAATCAGTGCAGCGTTCGGAGCGATTCCACCGTGCCGGATATCGGCACTATCGTTGTCGGCGGTTGCGGCGTCGGCATGCTCCAGTTGTCGACCACATCGCCCAGCAGCACGACGTGGCCGCGATGACGATCATCGCCATGAACGCTGACTTCGAACCCGTAACGTCGGCGCAAGGCCCAACGACCGCGCACGCGACGCAGGGAAAGCCCGCGCAAGGCGATTGTCTGGTCCAGCAGCTGCACCTGCGATTGCGCGCACAACTCTTGCACCGTGCGCGTCACGCGTTCGCGCGTGGCCAGTGCGGCAAGCCAGACCCAGATGCCGGCACCCATCAACAACAAGGGAAGCAAACTATCGAACATGGCGGGAGTGTGGAGGCGGTCGTTGCGATCTGCAAGGGCAAATGCGCGCGGGAAGTCAAAAATCGCTACGCTGTCCGGCGTATTCAGCCGGCTATCCGGAAACCAGTTCGATGCGCATCGACAGATCGATCGCGCGCACGTGCTTGGTTATCGCTCCAATCGAGATGTAATCGACTCCGGTTTCAGCAATCGCGCGCACGCGATCGAGATCGATGCCACCGGAAACCTCAAGCGGCACGCGACCGTCGACCTCGGCCACGGCGCGGGCAAGTTCGTCGAGTTCGAATTCATCGAGCATGATCCGGTCTGCTCCTGCCGCAAGAGCTTCACGCAACTCGGCAAAGCTCTCGGTTTC
>JBDTOS010000252.1:0-4420 GCA_039933095.1 Dokdonella sp. | reverse complement strand
TGTCGAGGCCGACCACGTCGGAGGTGCGATAGGTCGCGCTCTTTGGACGTCCGATCGCCGGGCCGGTAAGCGCGTCAACTTCGTCGAAGCCGAGCTTGAACTGCTCGGTATGGTGAATCGTCGCGAGAATCGAGAACACGCCGATGCGATTGCCGATGAAGTTCGGTGTATCGCGCGCCGTGATCACACCTTTTCCGAGCGTGGTAACCAAGAATGCCTCCAGCCCACCGAGCACATCGCGATCGGTCAGCTTGCTCGGAATCAACTCGACCAGATGCATGTACCGTGGCGGATTGAAGAAATGCACCCCGCAGAAACGGTGGCGCAAGTTTTCCGGCAGGGCTCCTGTCAAAGTATTGATCGACAGCCCCGAGGTGTTACTGGCAATCACTGCGTTTTCATGCAGATATGAGGCGATCTTTGTGTAAAGAGCGAGCTTCCAGTCGGTGCGTTCGGCAATCGCCTCGATGACCAGATCGCAGCCCTTCAACAATTCGAGATCGTCGTCGTAGTTGGCAGGCGTGAGCGCCGTTGCGGATGCGCTGACTGCAAGTGGCGCCGGCGACAACTTGCCCAGATTCTGGATGGCCTTGATCGCGATGGAACTCTTTGGCCCATCTTTGGCGGGTAAATCAAACAGGACGGTTTCGACGCCGGCATTGGTCAGGTGCGCAGCAATTTGCGCACCCATGACACCGGCACCAAGCACGGCGGCTTTGCGAATGTGAAGTGTGGGGGATGACATGCGGACTCCGGTTTCAGTCGAATTGTGTTGAGTAATGTGGGTTGGAAAAATGCGGAGATGATTCAGGGGGCGCGCAATCCGGCGACGGCAAAGCGGATCAGGTGCTGAATCCCGCGTTCGCGATGTTCGTCTCGTGATACGCCGTGCGGACGCTGGATTACACCGAAATCGGTCATCGCATAGGTGAGGGCGCCGGAAATGATATCCAGACGCCAGTACAACTCCTCCTTGGCGAGATCGGGCAGAAGCGTCGCGATATCGCCTGCGAATTCTCTCAGGACATGGCCGTAGTTGTCGGACAGGAACTTGCGCAATCGATCATTGTGTTCGGCGAATGCTCGGGCGAGAACGCGCACGAACGCAGTGCCGCCGTGCACGCTGATCGAAAGTTCCAATGCTGGCCGAATGAAGGCGTCGAGCACATCGTCAATACCTGGCGAGGATCTCGTTCGCGCTCCTTCCAAGGCAAGCAATCGACGTTTGTTGAGATCATCCAGCCGGCGACGAAAAACCTCTTCGATCAGATTGTCCTTGGAGCCGAAGTGATAGTTGACGGCGGCCAGATTGACCTTGGCCGACGCGGTAACCTGGCGCAACGATGCGCCGGCGAACCCATGGCTGGCAAACAACTCTTCGGCTGCGCCGAGAATGCGTTCCCGTGTGGAAAACGAGCTGGCCGGGAGCTTGCTCGAGGGTTCTGCTATCGATTGGATCATTGCAAAGCTCATCGTCTTCACTGGAAAAAATCAAACGAGCGTTTGAATCTTAGGCTGTGCCATAGCCGAGGTCAAATTTGCGCATCGTGCAGGTCCCGGCCAGACCGCGGAAAATTGGTCAAACCCGCGTGAATTCGCTAGAATCAGCTGCTGATTTATTTCGTAACTCCGTGGAAAACCGCGTGATTGACGATCCGGTGCATCGGTCGTTCATGCATCTGCGGCCGCGAACCATCCATCCCATCCTCCTAACCGAGAGTCAGTCAATGGCGCTTGAGCGCACTTTTTCCATCATCAAACCCGATGCCGTCGCGAAGAACGTCATCGGTCAGATCTACAGTCGGTTCGAAAACGCTGGTCTCAAAATCGTGGCATCGCGGATGACCCAACTGTCGCGCAAGGAAGCTGAGGGTTTCTATGCCGTGCATAGCGAGCGTCCGTTTTTTCCGGCACTGGTCGAGTTCATGATTTCCGGTCCCGTGATGATCCAGGTACTCGAAGGCGAGAACGCGGTACTGAAGAATCGCGAGCTGATGGGCGCAACCGATCCGAAGAAAGCCGATGCCGGCACGATCCGCGCCGACTTCGCCGACTCGATCGATGCCAACGCTATGCATGGCTCGGATGCTGTGGAAACCGCTAACAACGAGATTGCCTACTTCTTCGCTCAATCACAGATCGCGGCACGCTGAGACGAGCGACGTGAGCGCGGCGACAGCCACCAATCTGTTTGAACTCGATCGCAACGGTCTGCGTGCTTTTTTCGCCGTTATCGGCGAAAAACCCTATCGCGCCGAACAGGTGATGAAGTGGATCTATCATCGTCATGCCACCTCGTTCGGTGCGATGACCGATCTCGGCAAGGGACTACGCGACAAATTGAGCTCGGTCGCGGTAGTCGAGCCGCCGAAGGTCGTTTTTGAAAAACAATCCAGCGATGCGACCTACAAGTGGTTGCTCGGTATGGATGGCCGCAACGCGATTGAAACGGTATTCATTCCGGAGACGGGACGCGGCACCTTGTGCGTTTCTTCGCAGATCGGTTGTGCATTGAATTGCACGTTTTGTTCGACCGGTACGCAGGGGTTCAATCGCAATCTGTCGGTTGCTGAGATCATTGGTCAAGTCTGGGTTGCCGCGCGTCATCTTGGCAACGTGCCGCATCATAAGCGTCGCCTCACCAACGTCGTGATGATGGGTATGGGCGAACCGCTGCTCAATTTCGACAACGTCGTGCCGGCGATGAACATCATGCGCGACGATCTGGGGTTCGGCCTCGCCAACAAACGAGTGACCTTGTCGACCGCCGGATTGGTGCCGATGATCGACAGGCTTTCCGAAGATAGTGATGTCTCACTTGCGGTGTCGCTGCACGCGCCAAACGACGAACTGCGCAGCGAACTGGTCCCACTCAACAAGAAATATCCGATCGATGAATTGCTCGCTGCGTGCGCGCGCTATGCCAAGCGTCGTCCGAAGACGTCGATCACGTTCGAATACACGATGATGAAGGGCATCAACGATTCACCCGATCTGGCGCGGCAGTTGGTGAAGTTGATGCGTCGGTTGCCGAGCAAGGTCAATCTGATTCCGTTCAATCCGTTCGTCGGCACACGCTACGAACGGTCAGATGAGACGACAATTCGCGCGTTTCAGAAGATCCTGCTCGACGCGGACGTACTGACAATGGTTCGACGGACGCGTGGCGACGACATTGATGCAGCTTGCGGTCAGCTCAAGGGTCAGGTCGCCGATCGCACTCGGCGACAAGCCGAGTTCAACCGCGGGTTGGAGCAGGCCGATTCGGATCAAACCGTGCAAGGCTATCCAATCGAGCGAGCTCATGCAGCGTAGCAGCGTCCAGCGGGTAGCACTCCTGCGTCTCTGCGGTTTCCTTGCGCTGCTGTTTCTTGCTGCCTGCAGCACGACAAGCAGTCGTGGCATCAAGCGCGAAAGTGCCGCCGATCGACGTGAAGAAGCAGCGCGTGCGAATACCGAGCTTGGCCAGCGCTACATGCAACAAGGCAAGCTGGAACTCGCTCTGGAAAAGCTCAACCGCGCGCTCGCCGCTGATTCAGACTACGTTGATGCGCATACCGTTGTCGCGGTTCTCTACGAACAAATCGGCGACGAAAAGCAAGCAGAAGAACATTATCGGCGCGCCTCCCAGCTCAGGCAAAAGGGGGGTGCCGAGGCGAACAACTACGGTACGTTCCTGTGCAAGCTACGAAGATACGATGAAGCAACGGGTTATTTCGATCGCGCCCTTGCCGACCCGTTTTATCGAACCCCGGAGGTCGCCCTGACCAATGCGGGTACCTGCCTGGTCGATAGCGGGAAATATGTCGATGCCGAGCGCGACCTCAAGCTGGCGCTGAGCAAGAACCAGAACAATGTCGAGGCGCTATTCCAGATGGCCCGCTTGCTGTATGCGACCAACGACTTTTTCCGGGCGCGCGCTTTCATGCAGCGTTTTGAAGCGGCAGCTAAACCGCGACCGGATGCCCTGCTGCTTGCTCGCAACATCGAACTGCAGTTGCGCAACGGCGAGGCAGCCCGCGAGTACACTCGGCGGCTGTTGCAGGGATTTCCAGAATCACCGCAGGCGCGCGAACTGGATTCAAAAGGCGCACCATGAACAAGTTTTCCGATCCGCGATGTGCCAATCCGTATTTCGGCAGCATTGGGAGATGCGTTGTTACGGGTTGTTCGCCGACGCTTCGTACTAAACGTGCCAGCTCGATGCCAAGTGGCGGGCATCGGCAGTAGCGACAGGGGATTTTGAGAATGAACCGACATCACGACAACAGCGCAGCCCTCGGCATGCCAGAAAACGTTGAGGTATCGCCATCCGCGATACTTTCCAACGCAGACTCCGGCGCATCTCTCGGCGCACGTCTGCGCGTCGGGCGCGAGCGGCTGGGATTGTCACAGACGGAAATGGCCGCCCGCCTGAAAC
>JBDTOS010000251.1:0-4445 GCA_039933095.1 Dokdonella sp. | reverse complement strand
GTTGCGTATCTGGGTGACGGGTGCAGTCATGGCGATCTTCTCGCTGGTCGGCTCCTGCGCCACCGGCGCCGTCATGGCGATGCTCTGCCGGCGCTTGTTGCCGCCGAAGATGTAACCGGCGAGTAAGCGAAAGCCTCTGCTGGCAGCTTCCTTCTGTTCGCCGCTGACAGTCACCTCAGCGACAACCAGAGCCGGGTAGTCACGCACTTCAAAATTGCCATCTTTCAGGACGGTCTTGAAAGCAGGTTCCTCAACGGCCATGACTGGACTCCCGAACAACGCGCAAATCAGGGTTGCGCTCAAAAAAATGCGGTTTCGGATCATGAGAATACCTCGTGGCATCGTGGATGGCGCGGACCGATGCCGCGTTCAACGATCGGCTTGGTCTTCTCTGACCTTTCGGCTCGCGGCGCCCACGAGCGGCGGTTCTGAACCTTTCGCGGACATGTCGCCGCAGGGCGATTATGGCATCCGCAAACAGAGCGCAACAGCAATAGAAACTCGTAGAAGCAACCACTGCCAGATAAAAGGGTGTGTTCCGCGTGGCGTCCAAACTGAGACAGCGAAAGACATTGCGCGGAACCGCCGGTGCGACCGCGGTCCCGGCCTGCTCACAAATGACGGAACCGTGCGGTTTTTCGCGGAACCGCTGCTGCAACCCAATACTGTGCGTCAACGGTTGCTTCTCATGCAGCGGCAAAACTCCCGCAATCGATCACGAAACGATAGCGCACATCGCCGCGGATAATGCGTTCGTAGGCTTCGTTGATCTGGTCGATCGGGATCAGCTCGATATCCGATGCGATGTCGTGTTTCGCGCAGAAGTCGAGCATTTCCTGGGTCTCGCGGATACCGCCGATCAAGGAGCCAGCCAGCGTGCGCCGACCCATGACCAGCGAACCGGCATGCAGCGGCACCGGCGCGTCGGGCATACCGACCAGGATCATTTTGCCGTCTCGTTTCAACAACTTCAGATAGGCGTTGTAGTCGTGCGGTGCCGAGACGGTGTCGAGAATGAAATCGAACTTGCCGGCAAGATTCTTGAAGGTCGCCTTGTCGCTGGTCGCGGCGAATTCGTCGGCACCGAGTTTCAATGCGTCATCGCGCTTCGCCAGCGACGTACTCAACACGGTGACGTGTGCGCCCATCGCGTGGGCGATCTTGACGCCCATGTGACCGAGACCGCCGAGGCCGACCACGGCGATCCGATCACCGCGCTTGAGACCGAAATGGCGCAGTGGTGAATACGTCGTGATGCCGGCGCATAGCAGCGGCGCGGCGCGATCGAGCGGAATGCTGGCCGGAATCCGCAGCACATAATTCTCGTCGACCGTGATGCGTGTCGAATAGCCGCCGTAGGTCGGCAAGCGACTACTACGCTCAAGACTGTTGTAGGTCGCGGTCATGCCCAGCTCGCAGAATTGTTCCTCGCCGGCCGTGCAGGCGCTGCAAGCGCGACACGAGTCGACGAAACAGCCGACGCCGACCGTATCGCCGATCTTGAACTTGCTGACCGCGCTTCCGACTTTTGCTACATGGCCGACAATTTCGTGGCCCGGCACCATCGGGAAAATGCCGCCGCCCCATTCGCCGCGTGCCTGGTGAATATCAGAATGGCATACGCCACAGAACTTGATATCGATCAAAACATCGCTCGCGCCCGGCTCGCGGCGTTCGATTGAAAACGGCACCAAGGGAGACTTGGCGACAGCGGCGGCGTAGGCCGGAGTATTGAGAGTCATGAAGTGTCCTTGGCTGAGAGAGTCGAGGGTGGTGCAGGCGACGAGAAATCGAGCGTTTGCGGAACGTGATCTACAAATGCGGCGCGAGCCAGCGCTCCAGCGCATCCTCGCTGAAATTACCGAAGCGTTGCGCAAGTACGCGGCCGTCGCGACCGATCAGCACGGTATACGGCAACACGCTGCGCGAATTGCCGAAGCGTTGGGAAACATCGGGGCCGGCTTGCGGCGAATCAACCAGGATCGGATAGCTCACTGGATGTTCGCGCAGGAAACCGGCGGCATCGGCGGTGTTGTCGGCGGCAATGCCGATCACTTCAAGCCCTTGCCCGGCATGACGCTTGCGTGCGCGGTCGAGCAGCGGCATTTCCTCGCGACACGGGCCGCACCAACTGGCCCAGAAATTCAGCACGATGAGCTTGCCGTCCCATGACGACAACCTGCGCGGCGTGCCATCGAGCATCGGCAACGTGACATCCGGGCGTTGATCGCCGATTTTCAAATCAGGCGTCGCAGGGCTCGCCGATGCGGGACGCGCGACCGGTCGCAACCACTCGCTGATCAGCAAGCCAACGCCTGCGCTCGCCACGGCGAGCAGCACGATCAACGCGTTGGTTCGATTGAACAGGCTGGACAAAACGAGCTCAGGGCGACGCCGGCTTCAACGCGGCATCGACGATCGCGCTCGTCAACAGCGTCGGCAGCACTTCGCCATCGTTGTCCTTGCCACGATAGACGACATATAGCGGCACGCCGACCGAATGATGTTCGTCGAGGAAAGCCGAGATCGCCGGATCGACATTGGTCCAGTCGCCTTTCATGTACACCGCATTGGTCTGCTTGAGCAGATCGCGAAAATGATCGGTACCTAGCACAGCGCGTTCGTTGAGCTTGCAGGTGGCGCACCAGTCCGCAGTCATGTCGACGAAGACCGTGCGGCCTTCGCTGCGCAACGCATCGAGGCGCGCGCGCGAATATGGTTCGCTGTCCGCATCAGCGACGGCCGACGGTGCCGACAAACGCGTCACTCCCCAGATTGGTACCACTGCAATCAGCAGCAGCGCCGCGATTGCGACGCGCGCGAATGCAGTGAGCCTCGCTGCGCGGCCCAGCCACCACAGCGCCAGCGCAAGCACGACCGCGCCGATCAGGATCAATCCAATCGCATCGACACCACGTTGTTGCCCCAAGACCCATAGCAGCCAAACCGCTGTCAGGTACATCGGAAACGCGAGCACCTGCTTGAACGTTTCCATCCACGCCCCGGGTTTCGGCAGCAGGCGCGCAAACGCCGGCACGAACCCGACGACGAGAAACGGCAAGGCCAATCCAAGGCCAAGCGCGAGAAACACAGCCAGCGCGATGAGCGGCGATGCGGCAAACGCGTACGCCAATGCGCCGCCCATGAACGGCGCGGTGCACGGACTTGCGACGACGCAGGCGAGTACGCCGGTAAAAAAGTCACCGGCCGGTCCGGACTTACTGGCGAGGTTCGAGCCGACGCCCGCGATACCGCCACCGATCTGGAAGACTCCGGACAGGCTCAAGCCGACCGCGATCATCAGATACACGAGTAGGGCGACAAACAGCGGCTGTTGCAACTGGAAGCCCCAGCCCAGTGCCTGTCCTGCGGCGCGCAAGCCGATCACGAGCAAACCGATCGCCGCGAATGAGGTCATCACGCCGAGCGTGTACCAGAGCGCATGACTGCGCGCATGGGTTTCGCTTTCGCCGCTTTGGACCAGCCCGAGCAGCTTGAACGACAACACCGGCAGCACGCACGGCATCAGGTTCAATACCAGACCGCCAAGCAGCGCAAACAGCAACGCTCCGACCAGGCCGAGTGCCGACGTTTGCGGTGGCCGCGAGCGCAGCGTGTTCTGATCGCTCGGCGTTGATGTCGAGACGGACGTTGATGACAAGCTAGGCGCTGAAGTACTCGCTGCCGAACCACCGGCGGCCATCGGCACAAAATCCTTCGCAGCTGCGGCGAGTTGTTCCGGCGTCGCCGCCGGCAGTTCGACCATGACGGACCGGGTCATGACGGGATAACAGATTCCGTTTTCGAGGCAGCCCTGATATTCGGCGGTCAGTGCGACTCTCTCTGCTGCGCCTTTCTCGCGGCGAATCGGAATCGGCAGCTCAACCTGATCAAAATAAACAATGACCTGGCCGAAGTGCTCATCAATGTGCTCGACGCCTTGCGGCCATACCGGCTGCCCGAGCGTGACGCCCGATCCATTGGAAACCTTCAGCGTCGTCTTGTCGCGATACAGGTAGTAATTCTTCGGCATCGTCCAGCGCGCGAGAATTTGCGTCGGACTCGCGCTGATCGCTTCGAACACGAAAGCCTTGTCGGGTGGCAAGGGCGCAGTCGTGCCGAGTGCCTGACCGCCAGCGCCGAGACTTAGCGTGGGCGGTGTGGTCGAGTCCGCTGACGTAGCAATCGCCGAATTCGCCGGCAAGGTCAGAGACAGCTTGGTCGGTTGCGGTGGATAGCAGATCTTCGGATCGGTTTCGTGACAACCCTGCGCCGTGACCGTGATTTCCAGAACGGTCGGTGCTGGCCCGCTCAAGGAATACGGCAGCGTCGCATCGATGCTGTGATGATAGGTTTCGACGTCACCGAGAAACTCATCGTGATGCTTGTTGCCATCGGGCAATTGAATTTCGCCGAGGCTGATCCCAGCCTGGCTCGTCTTCGCC
>JBDTOS010000250.1:0-4446 GCA_039933095.1 Dokdonella sp. | reverse complement strand
ATCGGCGAGCAAGGCGCTCGCGGCGAAAATATACGTCAGACGTTTCAGCGCGACCGGTTGCTCATCGAGCAAAGCCAGATACGCCGAGCGCCGCGCAACAGCCTGGACCAAACCCATGAAACGCGTCAGGCAGGCGACCGGGGCGGCACTCTCTGCCGCCGCTGCAAGCAAGGTCGGCATGACGCGATCGAGGCGCTCGCGCGAACGCGTCGCGGCTGCCCGCACAATCGGACCGCTGAGCAAGCCGTCGATCGCCGCCACCGCCTTTTCGGGTGCATCAAAGCCGGCCTCGCGCAAGGCATCTGCGTCACAACCGCTCGCGCGGAACTGTTGCCAGAGCGCGCTCCATTCCTTCAACTGCACGCCACGTTTGGCGCGCCGCGTAGGTGCCATCACTGCATCGAATTCCTCGCTGACAGCGGCGCGATGCCGATCGAGTTCAACCTGCAACGCCGGCCAATCGGCGTAACCGAGCGCGAGCGCAATGCGCAGGCAAATCCGAGCGTCATCCGGCACATCGTGGGTTTGTTGATCGGCAAACATTTGCAGGCGATTCTCGACTCGACGCAGGAATCGATACGCCTCGCGCAGGCGCTTCGCGCGCGCGCTCGGCACCAACCCGAGGCGCTCGCAGGCTGCCAGTGCCGCCAGCAAGCCGCGCTCACGCAACGCCGGTTCGCGACCACCACGAATCATCTGTTGAAGCTGGACGATGAACTCGATCTCGCGGATGCCGCCGGGACCGAGCTTGAGATTGCTAGCGAGATCCTTGCGCGCGACTTCGGCGTCGATCAGCGATTTCATTTCGCGCAGGCCGGCGAATGCGGTGTAATCGAGATAGCGGCGAAATACGAACGGCCGCAACGTGCGCAGCAGACTGTTGCCGGCAACCTTGTCGCCTGCAACCGGCCGCGCCTTGATCCAGGCGTAACGCTCCCAGTCACGCCCCTCGCGCTGGTAGTAAAGCTCCATCGCCGAAAACGAAAGCGCGATTCGACCGACCGTGCCGAACGGTCGCAAACGCAGGTCGACGCGATAGACGATCCCATCGACACTCGTCTCGGCAAGCAGCGATACCAGTTGCTGGCCGAGTCGGGTAAACCAGGTACCGGCGTCGAGACTGCGCGCGCCATCGCTGCTGCCGTCCTCGGGATAGGCGAGGATCACATCGACATCGGACGAAAAATTCAGCTCGTCGCCACCGAGCTTGCCGAGCGCGATGACGACCATGCGTTGAACGACTCCGTCGGCGTTGCGCACGACGCCGTGGCGCTGCTGTAGCTGCCGCTCGGCCTGACGCAGTGCCGTCTCGATGCAACACTCGGCGAGCACGCTGGCACCGGCCAAGGTTGTTTCGATCGGATCGAGATTGTTGACATCACGCCAGATCAGGCGAATCGATTCGTTCTTGCGAAAGCGCCGTAATTCACGCCGCGTTTCGCTCTCGGTTTCGAGCGCCTGCAACGCGCCGACGCGCGCATCGGCGTGGCGCGGATCGCCCATCAAGCGCACCAGTTCCGGCCCGAGCGAAATCGGATCGCGTAACAGCGTTTCGAACGCGAAATCGCTGGTGAGCAACACGCGCTGCAGATGGTCGTCGACGCCGGCGTCGTCGTAGAACGGCACGCCGGCAGCGCGGCAAACCGCTTCCAATTGAGTCAGGCGCTGATCGAGCAGACTCGAAATCTCGCGGGGCAGCGCTGGCGGGGTCGGCGATGACGGACTCATGGCGCGATTATCCATGTTGCAGCGGCTGTGCCACGAATCTCTGGGGAACGGATGACCGCGCCGGATGCGGAGTTTGATCCCGATCGGTGTCGGCGCTGAACGGCTTTTTCATTCTTTCGGCGGAAAGTCGTGGCATTGTCACATCCTTGTCATCAAACCCGGACTTCGCGAAACACACCGTGCATCCAGCCCCGAAAAATCCTTTCGAGCCGGTCGATTCCTCACCCGCGCGAGACTCAACACCGCGGGCGTTGTCTGCGCTGCGGGCGTTGCTGGCGTTGCGGGCGTTGCTGGCGGTGATCGGCTGCGCCGCACTGCTGACCGCGCTGGTCGCATGGCTCGACCCATCGCTGCCGCAACCGTTCGGAGTCGAGACGCTGTCCCTTGCGGTTCTGTGTACGCTACCGTTCCTGCTCGTGTTTGCGCTGCTGCTGGCGTTGACACGACGCGTGTTGCTGGCGTGCTGGCTCACCGCGCTGCTGATTGCTGCGCTGTATGCAGTCAATGCGGCGAAAATCCAGTTTCTGGAAACGCAGTTGTTGCCGGCCGATTTTCGCCTGCTCGCGGAACCCGGCCCGGCCTTGCAGTTGTTTGGCCAATACCTGTCGTTTAGCGCGCGCGCGGCGTTTGCCGTCGTGGTCGGCGGGTTGGTCACACTGTTGTTTTGGCGACGCCCGCGTTGGCCGCGCCTGATTGGTTTTCAGCGTTGGGGACTGGCCGTCGTCTCCGTCATCCTGGGTGTTTCGCTGATTGCCGGCAGTCCGCCGTGGAAACGCATTTTCAATTCCGAGCGACTCGGTTTTCATCCGTGGGTGCTCGGCGACGACGGGGTACGCATCGGCCTGATCAACAGTCTGCTGCTGTATCACTGGGAGCTTGGCGCCGGTACGATTCCCAAGGCAGATCGCGCTGTCGCCTTGCAGTTGTTGCAGGACCACGCTGCGCAGATACGCGAGCGCCTTGCGGCAATCGATGCAACCGGCGATCCGCCCGATATCGTGATCCTGCAAAGCGAATCACTGTTTGATCCGGCGCTGCTGCGCGGGGTAGAGAACGGACGGTTTCTGCGCGAGTTCTACAAGCTCGCAAAACAATCGCTGTCTGGCCAGATGAGCGTGCCGACCTTCGGTGGCGGCACCGTCCGCACCGAGTTCGAGGTACTCACAGGTACACCACTCGCGAGTCTCGGCGGCGTCCAGTATCCGTGGTTGGAGTTGCACGATGCGCACCTGCCGACGCTGGCCTCGGCGTTGCGTCGCAATGGCTATCAAACGATCGCGATCCATCCGAACTCGGCCGGATTCTGGAATCGCGGCAAGGTCTATCCGCAGCTTGGTTTCGATCGCTTCATCGACATCAAGAGCTTTTCGCCAAGTGCGATCGTCGGGTTGTTCACATCGGACGCTGCACTGACCGACAAGATCCTCGATGAATTGCCGGCCGATGGCCCGCCGCGTTTCCTGTTTGCAATCAGCATGGAGAACCATGGCCCATTCGATTGGCGACCGAATCTCGACCCCGCTCGTCTCGCTGCCCTGCCGATGCCGAAAACGCTCGATGAAGGCGGTCGCTACTGGCTCGGCAATTATCTGTACCTGCTTGACGACGCCGATCACGAACTCGGCCGGCTGGTGACGGCATTGCGTGAGCGCAAACGGCGCACGCTCTTGTTGTTCTATGGCGATCACCTGCCCGCTCTGCCGCCGGTCTACGCGGGGCTCGGATTCAAGGATGGTCGCGATCCACAGGAGCAGCAGGTGCCGTGGCTGCTTTACGACACCGCGCATCCCAAGAGCGCAACACTCGACACCCACAGCTGGTTGCTGCCGAGTCTGGTGCTGCGCGGCGCCGGCGTGCGCGACGATACCTATTTCACCGTGCTCGATTCGTTGCGCGAATCGCTGGCCCTCGATGGCGCGTTATCCGCCGATGTTGCCCAAAGCCTGGAATCGCTGATCCGCCTGCAATTGCGCGGCGAACTCGCGCCGGTGCTCAAGGAAGGCTTGGGCGAGAGCACCGCTGCACTGACTGCGGCGCCCTGAAGACCTGGTTGTCAGGTCCCGACCCGACAACTCGCTCTTGTACGCTTCCGACCAGGTCCGCAATTCTCCGCGCAATTCGCGGATCGCCCTTGAATCCTTGGTAACCAGCACAATCTGATCCGCACCTGTCGCTGGCGCACTTTCATTTGCCCAAGTGCCCGGCTAAAATTGGCACTCAGCAAGTTCAAGTGCTAACAAGACAACCCTTTCCTTTATCTTTCAACTAGTTGAGGTAATACATGAAGCTTCGTCCTTTGCATGACCGCGTGATCATCAAGCGCATGGAAGAGGAAAAGATGTCCGCTGGCGGCATCGTGATTCCGGATTCCGCTGCTGAAAAGCCGATTCGTGGCGAAGTCATCGCCGCCGGTACCGGCAAGATTCTCGAAGACGGCAAGGTCCGTCCGATCGCCGTGAAAGCAGGCGACAAGGTGCTGTTCGGCAAGTACTCCGGCACCGAAGTGAAGATCGATGGCGAGGAACTCCTTGTCATGCGCGAGGAAGATTTAATGGCGGTGATTGAGTAAGAGCCGGGATTGGAGATTGGAGATTCGGGAAGCGTGCAAAGCACGCATGTCCTGATTCCTTCCGGTCTCTCCCGCCCTTGCCTCAACCCGAACCCCGAACCCCCAATCCCTAATCCCGGAGTTTTATTCCATGGCTGCCAAAGAAATCC
>JBDTOS010000249.1:0-4509 GCA_039933095.1 Dokdonella sp. | reverse complement strand
ATCCCGGCGATCTGCGTGCGGCAAATGAATCCTGCGGTGCCTGTCATCTGCCGCTGATCCAGGCGAACCAGAAGAGCCTGATGGCGAACGCGGCGATGTTCTGGGGCGCGGCGGCGTACAACAACGGCATCCTGCCGTACAAACATTCCGTGCTGGGCGAGGCCTACACGCGCGATGGCGTCGGCGCGACCACCGACAGCCAGATCGAGCCGGATGCGAACATGCAAAAGCATGGCATCCTGCCGAAAATCTATCCGATGCCTTCATGGGAAACCACGCCACCGGCCGATATCTTCCGTGTGTTCGAGCGCGGCGGACGCAACATCGGCACGATCTTCCCGGAAATCGGTTTGCCGGATGAATCCGGTCTCATCCAGCGCCTGGAAGAACCAGGACGTCCGGATGTGAAGCAGTCCAACCGCGGCCCGGGTACTGGCCAGCGCGTTGCGATTCCGGTACTCAATATCGTCAAGACGCGACTCAACGACCCTTTCACCTGGATGATGGGCACGAACGACAACCCTGGCGATTTCCGCTCATCGGGCTGTTCGTCCTGCCACGTTGTGTACGCAAACGACCGCGACACGTTCCATTCAGCGGTGTATGCGAAATACGGCAACATGGGCCAGTCGCAGCAGATCGACCCGACGATTTCGCACAGCGAATCTGGCCATCCGATCAAGCACGAGTTCACCCGCCAGATCCCGACCAGCCAATGCATGATCTGCCACATGCATCAGCCGAACATGTTCATCAACACGATGCTCGGCTACACGATGTGGGATTACGAATCGGACGCCGCCGCGATGTGGCCCAAACAGGCGAAACATCCGACCGACGCCGAGGCGCGCAAGATTCTCGATCGCAATCCGGAAGAAGCCGCGATTCGCGGCAACTGGGGCGATCCGGCATTTCTCAAGGACGTAAGCCTGCTCAACCCGCAACTGAAGGACACCCAGTTTGCCGATTATCACGGCCACGGCTGGAATTTCCGTGGCGTGTACAAGCGCGACCGCCAGGGCGATCTGCTCGATGCCGTTGGAACGCCAATCGCGGACGATGCGTCCGATAAATGGAAGCGCGCGGTGCACCTGTCTTCGATCCATGTCGATGCCGGCATGCAGTGCGTCGATTGTCATTTCTCGCAGGACGCGCACGGCGACGGTTATCTGAAAGCCGAAGTCCAGGGTGCGGTTGAAATCCAGTGCCAGGATTGTCACGGCACAGTTGATCATCTACCGACGCTGAAAACGTCAGGCCCCGCCGCATCGGCAACCGGACGCGACCTGCTGCTGTTGCGCAACAGCGATGGTCGCAAGCGTTTCGAGTGGATCGGCAGCAAATTGATCCAGCGTTCGGCGGTCACGCCTGATCTGGAGTGGACGATGAGCCTGATGCAGGATGTGTCGAATCCGGCGTCACCGCGCTACAACGAAAAGGCGACGCGCGCGCACGCGATGGGCCGCGATGTCGGCGAACTGAAATTCGGCGCGAACATCCCGATCAGCGATCGTGCGCACGGCGACGACAAGATGCTGTGCTACACCTGCCACACCTCGTGGACGACGAGCTGCGCCGGCTGCCACCTGCCGATCCAGGCCAACTGGAAAACCGAACGGCACAAGTACGAAGGCGGCGAGACGCGTAACTTCGCCACTTACAATCCCGAGGTCGCGCGCGATGACATGTTCGCACTCGGCATCCACGGCGACATCAAGGGCAATCGCATTGCGCCGGTGCGCTCGTCGTCGGCGCTGGTGCTGTCGTCGACCAACAGCAATCGCGAAAAAATCTATGTGCAGCAGCCGCCGATTTCCGCTGCCGGCTATTCCTCACAGGCGTTCGCGCCGCACTACCCGCACACCGAGCGCAAGACCGAAACGCGCCAGTGCGACGATTGTCACTTGTCCAAGGCAGGCGACAACAACGCGATTCTCGCCCAGACCCTGCTGCTTGGCACGCGCTTTATCGACATGATCGGCTACCACGCCTGGCTCGGCGAAGATGGCGAGATCGGCGCGGTCACCGTCACCGAGTGGGACGAACCACAAGCGGTCATAGGCAGCTACTTGCAGCGCTACGCCTACCCCGATCGCTACGCGAAGCATCAAGACGCCAAACGCGAATTGCCCGATATCGAAACCCACTCCGCCGGCACGGCGAATTGCCTGCAATTGCGCGGCGAATATCTGTACACCGCAGAAGGCAGCAAGGGCTTGCGTGTCTACGATGTCGCGAGTGTCGCCAACAAGGGCGTCAGCCAGCGCATCGTGTCAGTCCCGGTCTCACCGCTCGGCCAGAGCAGCGGAGTTGCCAGCGTCAACGCGACCTGTGTCGTACTGCCGACCACCCAGCCGGTCGCGCCAGCGCGCAGCACGAGTGCGTTGATGCAGGACGCGAATCGCGAGCGGCCGATGCACGATCTGTATCGCTATGCCTATGTCACCGACGCCAGCGAAGGCCTGATCGCGGTCGACATCGATACACTGACCGATGGCGACCCGCGCAACAATTTCCTCGGCCGCGCGCTCACCTGGAACGGAAACGGCGTGCTCAATGGTGCGCGCCATCTCGCGGTTGCCGGGCGCTGGTTCTACGTCGTCACCGATCAAGGCGTCGTCGTCCTCGACATGGACAAGCCACTACAGCCGAAGCTGCTCGCAGTGATCCCGCTGCACGATGCGCGCGCGGTCGCCGTGCAATTCCGCTACGCGTTCGTGACGGCAGGCGATGGCTTGCATGTGTTCGATATCACCGACCCTGCGCAGCCGCGCTCGATTGCTTCTGCGCTCGTCCCGCTCGCCGATGCGCACAAGCTGCATCTCGCGCGCACTTATGCCTATGTCGCTGACGGCGCAGAAGGACTCGCGATCGTCGATATCACGCGGCCGGAAGCGCCACGCCTGCAGCAGATGTTCAATGCCGGTGGCGCGATCAGCGACGCACGCGATGTCGTCGTCGCAACGACCAATGCCTCGCTGTTTGCCTATGTCGCCGACGGCCGCAACGGTTTGCAGGTGATCCAGCTGACGAGTCCGGAGTCGCAACCGAAGTTCTATGGCTTCAGCCCCGAGCCGCGCCCGGAACTGATCGCGCACCGCGCCACCAAACACGCCGTGCTGGCCCTGTCACGCGGACTCGAACGCGATCGCGCCGTCGACGAATCGGGCAACCAGATCGCGATCTTCGGCCGCATCGGATCGCGCCCGTTCGATCTCGACGAAATGCGCAGGCTCTACCTCGGCCCCGATGGAAAGCCCTGGTTCGTGCCGAGTTCGCAAACGGAACAAATCCAGGCACATTGAGAGCAGCGGGTTCGAACATCGCATTGCGTCCTGATCTTCAATGACAGCTGCCGCTTGACTCCGATGCTAGGATTCTGCTCGCTCACCGTATGAAACCGGACCTGGGACTACAACTGCTGCGCGACGGCATCGATCAGGATATAGCGCTTCATTTTTATGGCGTGATATTTCATAGGATAGATTTCCTCGCCCCGAACTCTTGTTCGATCAGGGTGGAGCGTAACCATTTCGGGATAATCCATGTTGCGATGTTCGAGTTTGACGACGAGATCATGATCTCGCTTTTGTCACGCGTCCCAGCTGCAGAACGCGCGCGCTTCGACACGCAGACCACCAACGAGCGTTTTCCTTTTTCCGAATGTCTGCCCGGTCCGATCAAAGTTGTCTCGATCGAATGCCGCATCGGCACCGTGCAGCACCGTGCAAACGAATCCTTCGTACCGATCAGAATCCTCGGTGTCGAATGAAAGACTCGCGCGCGAGGATTGGCCAATCATGAGAAACCTGTGGCAACGGTTATGCAGGTTGGTCGGGGTTGCCGGCCAGCGCGGTTCGCTTCGCTGGCAGACGCTGACGGAGGCAAAGGAATCCGAGTTCTTTCGCTGGTTCTCGTTTACACACGTTGGAACGGCTACCAATGAACAACGAAAACAGGTTTTCAGTTTCCGACCGTCCGGAGAAAAGTTCCATTACCTCGTAAGACTCGACATCTTGCTCGATCAGGGTGAACGGATCGAGATGCTGCGTCTCTTTCTGGCAGCGTCGTTCGTGGACGATGTCCGCGAGGGACTCTTTGCCCGCGATATCGCCAGGAGCTTTCTGCTTTCGGCTGTTCTTCAGTCCGATGAATGTTCGCTCGAGAATCTCGCCAACGAGATCGCAGGGCGGCACAACATGCCGGTGATCACCCGATCTCTTGCCGCTGATCTGACGGTTTTACCTTCGGCCGGCTTCCTCGCTTTTGTCGGCCAGGGCCCGCGCTATGAGAAATCTTGTTCCAGCATCCATTTGTCCATCGAACGGACGAAGAGCGACGTAGGCGATCTCGTCACCATGAGCATCGGGCATGCTGGCGGGAATTCGCAATAGGTGATTCAGGCATCGAAGTCCCCGAGGCTCTCGCGATCTCTGTGCACAAGCATCGTGGGTTGCAAGAAAGTCGGAAGCCCACGACGGGAACCAAGTTGATTTTTGCGGCATGCTT
>JBDTOS010000248.1:0-4579 GCA_039933095.1 Dokdonella sp. | reverse complement strand
GCCGCTAGACTTCCCATTCGCCCACGCAGTTCGAGGCAACCCGAATGCACCAAGCCGATTTCATCGAAGTCTACGACGACATAGTCGATACGGCGACCTGCCGTGCGCTGATCGCGCGCTTCGATGCGAGCGGCAAGGCGGTGCGTGGGGCGACTGGTAGCGGCGTCGATACTCGGCTCAAGGACAGTTGGGATATCTGCATCAACGATCACGCCGAGTGGAAGGATGCCGAGAACCGCTTGAACACGGCGCTGATGCAGGCGATGTTGTTGTACATCCGCAAGTATCCGTACACCGCGCTGGCTCCGCTGTCGTTGCGCATGCCGCATCCGGAGACTGGGGAACCCTTCCTGATAACGCCTGATGATCTGCGCAACGTGCCAGATGCGACCTTGCAGACGATGTTGGTGCGCGTGTTCCGACCCGGCTCGATCAATATCCAGCGCTACCTCGCCGATCAAGGCGGGTATCCGTATTGGCATTGCGAGTTGTATCCGAAAGACGCGACTTGCGAGACGTTGCATCGCACTCTGCTGTGGACGCTGTATCTCAACGACGGATTCGCCGAGGGCGAGACCGAGTTCGCGCATCAGCAACGCAAGATCGTACCGCGCACCGGTTCCATGCTGATCGCGCCGGCCGCATTCACCCACACCCATCGTGGCAATCGCCCGATCGGTGGCGACAAGTACATTGCGACGTCTTGGTTGCTGTTTCAGCGCGCTGATGTGCTGTTCAAGAATCCGCCGGTAGCGCCAGAGCAGTCCTGAAATTCGCTTGCGCCTTCGGTGAATCCCATTGCTGAGATCGACGACAGACTGCGCGGGAGCAGGGCTGCGAGGACGCTTTACATGTTCTCACGTTAGAATCGCGGCCCTTTCGCGCCATCCCGCGCCATGGAAATCCGCACATAATGACCAGCCCCCAGCACTCACCAAACCCAAGGGATCCCAAAACCTCGCTGTCTCCGCTGCCCGCGCTGATCTTCTCGTCGCGTTGGCTGCAATTGCCGCTGTATCTCGGACTGATCCTTGCCCAGTGCGTGTATGTGGTGTTGTTCGTCAAGGAGCTGTGGCACCTGATCCTGGGTGCGCTGGCCTTGACCGAGCAGGAAATCATGCTGCTGGTATTGGGACTGATCGATGTCGTCATGATCTCGAACCTGCTGATCATGGTGATCGTTGGCGGCTACGAGACGTTCGTGTCGCGTTTGAATCTTTCCGGGCATCCGGATCAACCGGAATGGTTGAGCCATGTGAATGCGTCGGTGCTGAAGGTGAAGCTCTCGATGGCGATCATCGGCATCTCGTCGATCCATTTGTTGAAGACGTTCATCGAAGCCGGCACGCTGGGCTCGGCACCGGCGTGCAGCGCGATACTCGAGGCGGGCATGCATTGCAGCAACACGACAGCGACGGGAGTCATGTGGCAGACCATCATCCATATGGTTTTCGTCGTCTCTGCAATCGGTATCGCCTGGACCGATCGTTTGATGCTGAGCACATCGAGGACTGGCGCGGCGAATCACGCTCGCAGTTGACGCCGACCTGAGGGGGCGAGGGTAGTCGCGCAGCGACGAATCAGCGCCGCCGTGGCATCGGCGACTGCCAGCGCGCGAGCGCTTCGCGGGTTCGCTGGCGTCCCACCTCGATGACTTCTTCGGCGCGGTCGAATTCATAGAACGCGCAAACATTGCGCGGAATCGTGATCAGCAGATCGGGCGGCTGAGCGGCCAGCTTCAGGCGCGTTATCGTCTCCTGCACGATGTCGAGCGAACGCGCAAAGAGTTCGATCAGGCCCGGATCGCTCATGCCAGCAGTAGCGGCTTCATGGCTATTTCCGCCGGGATTCTTTTTCAGCCACGAGCGCAGGAATGCGCGCAGCCGGCGCAGGGTTCCGCGCTGATCGTCCTCCCCCGCTAGCTGCGTGGCTGCAAGGTGTTGCGGTGAGGCCTGACCGCCGATTGCATCGTCCGACGCGGCGATCGCACCGTGCACCGTTAGCGGATTGAGCGGCTCGCGGGCCGAATTGACGTCGACTGCGATCGTGAAATCGGTGAGATCGCGCAAGGTTGCCGACACCGGCAACGGGTTGAGCAGGCCGCCATCGACGAACAAGCGACCTTGATAGCGATGTGGACGGATGATGGTCGGAATCGCGATCGATGCGCGAATTGCATCGAACAGCGGCCCGCGCGAAAACCACACTTCGCGCTGCGCATCGAGATCGACCGCGACGGCGGTGTAGCTCATCGGCAACTTCTCGATATCGATTTCACCAATCAGATCGCGCATGGCATCGATGATGCGATCGCCCTTGATGAACCCGCCGCCGCTCAGGGTCCAGTCGAGCAGGCGCAATACGCCGAGGCGATGCAACGGCCGCACCCAATCGCTGTACTCGCCAAGCTTGCCAGCCGCGTAGACGCCGCCCACCAATGCGCCCATCGAACTGCCCGCGATCGAGGCAATGTCGTAGCCCTGCGCCTCAAGTTCCTCGATCACGCCGATATGCGCGTAGCCGCGAGCACCACCGGAACCAAGCACGAGCGAAATACGCGGGCCGGACGGTTTTGTGGCGATCAGCTCTTTCGAGGTTTCGCCTGCGGGATCGCCAGTGGATTCGTTGTCGATCATGGATGCAGCTTAGCGCAGGCTGGCCCCGTTGCCGCACTATCGAGCTACCGCGCTACTGATAACTGCCGATCGCGAGTTGCAACATGATCCGCATTTCCTCGCGCAGCGAAACTGGCGCGACGATCTCGGCGTCGGGACCGTACTTGAGCACATCCATGAGCAGCTCGCGCGAATTCGAGTAGGGGATTTGCAACTCGTAGCTGCCGTTCTTGAGCCACTCGCCGCGTTGCTGCGAGTGCCAATGCTCGTCGGCGACCCAGCGCGCGGCATGCGGCGAGAAACGAATCGTCGCCCACGCCTTGGGTGCGCCGGAAAAAATGCCGTGGCTCGATGCGAGATGCGCGTCGAGTTCGTCGTTCGGGCGATCGATCGCCGGCTCGTCGAGCGCGCGCGCGTCGCGCATCCGATCGAGCGCGAAACTGCGCAAGCCCTCGCGCTCGTGATCCCATGCGTCGAGGTACCAGTTGTCGCGGTAGTGGGTCAGCCGCTGCGGCGACACCGTGCGGTTGGTCTGGGCATCGGTTGAACGCGCGCGATAGCCGAACTTCAGCTGCTGCCGTTGCAGCACGGCGCCGGCGACGACGCGAAATACGGTTTGATCGAGCGGACGCGCGGCGCTGGCAATGATGCGGATGCGTTCGATCGGCAATGCTTCGCCACTGCCGTGATCGGACAGCAGGCGTTCGATCCGGCTGCGGATCGGCGCGAGCGCGCCATCGAGCACGCCGGGATCGTTGCGTCCGAGCAACTGGTTCAATGCAAGCAGCGCGGCAAGTTCCTCGCTGGAAAGCCACAAGCCCGGCAACTCGAAACGCTCGCCCTCGTCGGCTGCGTAGGCAAACGCACTGTGCTCGCCGTCGCTGTCGATCGGCGCGCCGAGCGCATCGCGCAGAAACGCGATATCCCGATATGCGGTCGCGCGCGAGCACGCGAGCTCGTCCATCAGGCGCGCCAGCGGCACCGGATAGCGCGCCGACTTCAACAATCGGTGCAGAGTGAGAATGCGATCGTAGCGATCCATGATGAAGTCCGTGGGTGACGTTCGAGATTCTGGCGGATCGAAGAGATTCACCGAGGCGCTAGTAAATCACGAGACGAGCGTTGCGCGCCTATTCAATGCCGTGATTGCGGCCCTGCCACGGCGCGTAGAACTCGCGCAGCTTTGCCAAATCCGCTGCGCGATCGTCGCTCGGATAAAACAGCGCGCCGACGCCGATGGTCTTTTCCGGGTAATGAAAATAGATCGGCAGGATCGGCACACCGGCATCGTGGGCGATGTGCCAGAACCCGGATTTCCAGCGCGCGACGCGCTTGCGCGTGCCCTCCGGCGCGATGCCGAGCCACAAGCTATTGGCGTTGCGCATGCGTTCGGTCATCTGCCCAACCAGGCCATGTGCGTGATCGCGCTCGATCGGAATGCCACCGGCCCAACGCAGTGCCCAGCCGAGCGGGCCGATAAACAATTCGCGCTTGCCCATGAAGGCGAGATCGATACCGAGCGCGCTCTTCGTCAGCAGACCCCAGACGCCATCCCACCACGACGAATGCGGTGCGGCGATCAGCACGAGTCTCGGCACGTCGGGAAATGTGCCGACGACTTTCCAGCCCGCGCGCGTGAGCACCGAGAACGCCAGCCGCCGCCAGCCGTTCTGACGCTGCTGCGGCATTGCGGGCGGCAGCGACGGACGCTGATTAGCGATGGAATTGTCTGCCACTAGCGACACATCAACGAGGGAACGGCAGCGCAAGAGATGGAACAAGCCCCGATCGCAGCGACGAAGCTCATGCGCCGCTCCAATCCTGCCGACCGCGCCCGGACTTGATCGTCGCGCGGGATTTTTTCGCTTGCAGGCGGCGCTCTTTCGCACCGCGCGTCGGCTTGGTTGCAAGGCGCTTCTTCGGCACATGCTGCGCGGCGCGGATGATGGCGACGAGGCGCACGC
>JBDTOS010000247.1:0-4589 GCA_039933095.1 Dokdonella sp. | reverse complement strand
GAACTGCGCCTGGCCCGCTGGAGCGAATTCGACCTCGAGAATGCCGAATGGCGGATCCCGGCCGAGCGCATGAAGATGGGCGAACTGCACATCGTTCCGCTCTCCCGCCAAGCGGTGACTTTGATCAAAGAGCTGCACGCCATCGTAGGTCCGGGTGAGTTCGTCTTCTCTTCACTACGCAGCGCCACGCGACCGATGAGCGACAACACCGTAAACGCGGCGCTGCGCCGGCTCGGATACGCCAAGGACGAGATGACCGGCCACGGTTTCAGGGCGCTTGCCTCAACACTTCTGAACGAGCAAGGCTGGCATCCGGACCTGATAGAGCTGCAACTCGCCCATGCGGAACGCAACAAGGTTCGCGCAGCCTACAACCGTGCTCAGCGACTTCCGGAGCGTCGGAAGATGATGCAGGCCTGGGCCGACTACCTCGATGCACTCCGAGGCGGTAAAGCCGGCAACGTGGTGAACATTCGCGCGGCTTGAGAGCGGAGATCGTGTAAAGCGCTGCGTAACAAAGGCCCTCGGACAAACACGGCGCAGCGGCCGCGTGGTCGAGTTACACGCGGTTTTTCCCGGCAACTGTGGATCGCTTTGCGCTTCGGAATTTCCGCTGCGCAGCGAGCGATCGAATATCCGTCTGCCGGCGTACGATGACGTCGCGCACCGCGTAATGTCTTTTGTGATCAGGCGTCTACGCATTCTCGCAGCACGTCAAAAAAAGAAATGTGCTGCCATTCTGATCGTAACCCCTTGTGCAGACATTGCCGTGCAAGCAGCGCGCCCCGCGCCCTTTAATCTTGCTGTTCCTGTTCCGCCTCCATCTTCGTAACCGTCCGGTCGCTGCACGATTGTGGAACTCCATGAGTTAGCCTCATTTTTGCCTCCCGCGAGGTGAATGTGATGTCGAATTTGATCTCCAGAATTCGGAAGCGACGCAGCTATTTCGAGAGAAAAGCGCGACGTTCCTATTGGCAAGTGCACCTGAATGCGTGGCTGCAAAGCGGCGTCACTCGGCAAGAGTATTGCGACGAACATCGGCTCAACCGAGCAACGATGATGCGGTGGATCAGGGCGCTGGAAGTTCCAATCCCGAAGCGCCGAATTCACCCAAAACGACCGCCTCTGAAGTTCGCGTTGAACAGGCCGCGGCCCTACACAATTGCCTTCAAAGCGTTCTGTTTGATGCATGCGGAAGCGCGGCTGGAAAGCGGCTTGACGGTCGGCGAGTACGCGCGCGCGCATAGTCTGAGCGAGCGCACGGTGCGTAAGTACACTCACCTCCTGGCCGCGCTCGAACCGACCCAAGACTGGCGCGAGATGCTTCATCCGAGCAACCGTCCGCCGGGCCGATATCGGTTCCGATTAAGAGATAAATTAAGGACTAGTGGGGTCCCCAACTCGACGCAGGAGGTACCGGCCGCGGCGGTGCCGGGAAAGCGTCGCCAGTTCACCGACCAGCAGAAACTTGCGATTGTGGCCGAGTTCTCACAGTCCGGCGTAACGGCGTCGATAATTGCGCGGCGCCACAACGTTACGCCGGCGATGGTCTTTCGCTGGCGCGATGAGTTCAATCTGTCGCCGAAGAAGCAGGAGCACGCCATGCTGCTCACCGCCCAAGTGGTGGATCGCCCGACGCGAGGCCGGCCGAGAAAGCCGTTGGTGTTGGAGGACCTACTGCCGATGCCAGCTGGGGCAATCACGGTGGAACTCGCCGATGGCAGGCGTGTATATGCGCCGGCCGGCACGGATCCGGATCGCGTTCGACAATACATCACGCAACAGGAGTCCACCTCATGATGATCGTTCCTGCCGGCGTCAAAGTGCACATGGCGTTGGGCCATACGAGCATGCGAAAAGGTATCCACGGACTCACGGCCATCGTGCAGCAAACGCTGAAGCAGGATCCGTTCTCGGGTCACCTGTTTGCGTTCCGCGGCAAGAACGCATCCATGCTGAAGATCCTGTTCTGGGACGGCAACGGGATCTGCCTGTTCACGAAGAAGATCGATCGCGGCGAGTTCACCTGGCCGCGGATCAGTGAGGTCGGCAGCACGCTGAGCTTGAGTGCAGCACAGCTTGCGATGCTGATCGAAGGCATCGACTGGCGCAATCCGGAGCGCACCTGGAGACCGAAGATAGGGGTGTGAAAAGCGCTTAAAAACAAGGAGAAATGATGCACTAATCGTTGTCTGCCGGCGTGCGAAGAAGTACAATCTCGCATGCGGCTTGATCTTCAGAACTTGCCCACCGATCCTGCGCTGTTGCACCACCTGGTGCGCGATATGGCGAGCCGCCTGGCGCAGCGAAACGATGAGATCGAACGCCTGCAACTGATCATCCGTAAGCTGCAGCGTAACCAGTTCGGCGCACGTTCCGAACAGCTGAGCGCCGATCAGCTGGCGCTGGGTCTTGAAGATCTGGATGCCGATGTAGGTGCCGCGATGAGGCGAGCTGACGACAGCACGCCGATCAGGATCGACGCGGAAACTGCGCCTCGTCGCAAAGCCTTGCCCGAACATCTGCCGCGTGAAGATCGCCGCATCGATATCGATACACCAGCATGTCCTTGTTGTGGCGGTGAACTGCATCCGATCGGCGAAAGTGTCAGCGAGATGCTCGACTGGATCCCGGCCCAAATGCGAGTGTTGCGGATCCGGCGGCCCAAATACGGCTGCCGCGGCTGCGAGAAAATCCATCAGGCCGCGGCGCCCGCGCGCGCCATTGCGGGCGGCTTGGCAACGCCGGCGCTGCTTGCCCAAGTGTTGATCGCCAAATATTGCGACCACACCCCTCTGTATCGGCAGTCGCAGATCTTTGCCCGGCATGGGATAGAACTCGAACGATCGACGCTGGCCGGTTGGGTGGGTGGCGCGTGCTGGTGGCTCGATGCGTTGCATGCGCATCTGTGCGCCGAGGTCTTTGCCTCGGATCACCTGTTCGCCGACGACACACCGGTCCCGGTCTTGGATCCGGGACGCGGCAAAACCAAGACCGGGCGTCTGTGGGTGTACGCTCGCGATGATCGGCGTTGGTTGGGACCGGCGCCACCGGCGGCGGTGTATCTGTTCGCCCCGGATCGCAAGGCCTTGCGTCCCGTGACGCACCTGGCGAACTTTGCCGGTGTCCTGCAGGTTGATGGTTATGCGGGCTTCGAGCAGCTGACGCGCGCTGGTCGCATAACGCTCGCGGCCTGTTGGGCTCACACAAGGCGCAAGTTTTACGAGGTGGCCGAGGCGACCGCCTCGCCGATCGCGACCGAGGCTCTGCGCCGGATCGGTGTGCTCTATGGGATCGAGGAGCAAGTCGCCGGGCAACCCGCAGAGGCGCGACGCGAGAAGCGTCGCGTCGAATCCGCGCCACTGGTGAACGCCTTGAAGACCTGGCTGGATCAGCAACTGCAGCTGATCCCCGAGCGTAGTCCGTTGGCTGATGCGATCCGCTATGCCCTCGGACACTGGACGCAGCTGACGCTGTTCCTGAAAGATGGCCGCATCGAGTTGGACACCAACCCGGTTGAGCGCGCGATCCGCCCCGTTGCCCTGGGCCGCAAAAACCATCTGTTCGCCGGATCCGATGGCGGCGGTGCGCGCTGGGCGACTGCCTGCTCGCTGATCGAAACCTGCAAGCTGAACGGCGTCGAACCCTACGCATACCTGAAGGACGTACTCGAGAAAATGGTTGATGGATACCCCGCCAACCGCCTTGCCGAACTGATGCCGTGGGCCTGGAAAGCGTACGCGCAACGGTCTACCTGAGTACACGTGCATCCTCCATACGCTTACGATTCGTTGGTGATTGAACCCCCACGCAACTTCTTCCGAATTTCTGCAATCCGTTGTCTGGCGATGTCGTCGGAGACCGGCAGATCCCTGCCGCTCGTGCATGACTTTGCACCAGAATGCGTCGCATTGGCCGAGTTTGAACGGTGTGTATGCCGATCACTTTTTGCCTGAGTCGCGACGAATTCACCGGTGATTACTCGCTCCACCAGTCGGTGCAACAAACCGATCGGATTTCGTACTCGACCCCGGCTTGCGACGGCTCGGATCTCGTCGAGAACTGTTTGGCGCATTGCCTCCGGACACCGTTCGATGATCGCGCAAGCCGAGGGGGTTAACGGGCCTTTCAGTATGTCTGGCATCTCCAAATTCAATGTAGAACCTACTACTACGACTGGGCTCTCTTCTTGACCGCCGGTCGCCTTGTTTGCCTCTGCGCCGGTAGTAGTAGTTCGTGTTGAATGATTCAGTTTCGGAGTTAAATCAGTATCTGTTATATCGCCTGAAACACCGTCGACGGAATCACCGTCGACGGTATTCCAGGCGATGGTAGATGCGACATTTTTGGTCGCATTGAAGCTACTCCGCCAGAGCCATTGGCCGTTGCAGTCGCGGTATCGAGACCGGATCAGATAGCCGGCATTTTGAAGTTCTCGAAGCAGTCGACGGGTGGAGTCTCGACCCAGGTGCCCGGACGGTCGACTACGATCCTTGATCTGGTAGGGAAGGAGGCCCGCTCGGATCTCCCAGCCTGGTGGTCGGGCCGCCAACCAGATGGCAAACCAACGGGCCAAGAAGCTCAAATTC
>JBDTOS010000246.1:0-4593 GCA_039933095.1 Dokdonella sp. | reverse complement strand
CACGCGCAGCCCACTGGCGTCCTGCGGCAGGCCCATGATATCGAGAACCTTGAGCCCTTCGGACGAAGCGTGCCCACCCGGAGTCACAATGCCGGGTGCCAGTTCGATCTGGTGATACCAGTTTGGGTGTTCGTCAACCAGCTTCTTAAGGGCTGACGTATTGGTTGAGGTAAGTCCACCCATGCTGGGCAGTCTAGCCCGGGCGAATTCAACTTTGAAGTGCATCACTCTGTCATGTGAACAGGCGCAGGCACGATAGTCTGTGCAGCTTCACCGGCAAGTGAAATCGCCGCCATCCGGCGGATCGAGCCGCGTACGGCCCCGTCGCCGGTCATGGCGAAACGAAGCCCGTTCGTGAGCGGCACGATCGAAACGGCGGCGTGCACGGTGATGTTGTCTAAATCGACCAGATGATTGCGAAGCGCAACGATGCTGACTTTGGACCACTCGGTCTCTGCTTCGCCTTGAAACATCGCCACCGCCTCGATGATCGCGGCGAAAGCCGACTGCCCACCCTCGTATTGACGAATCGATAATCGGCTCAGAGCAGGTGAGCCGTCATCTAACACCGCAGCGCACGCCCAGATCCCAGCGCAGTTCTCGCATAGGTACACCTCTCCAATATGCGCGAATATCACCTTCAACCAGCGAGACGGGATCGGTACCGGTTGCCTTGAGATAGCGCTGACTGCCCGACCACGAGCGCAGGTACGCAAGGAAGTGGTCGATCGTCCAACGCGAGGTCATCGGGAATGGCGGTACGGCGACTTCGCGAAACGGGAATGGCAGCGTTGCATAGCCGGCTTCAACGATTGCACGTTCGGTTGGCCAATACGGACCGGTGATTTCCGTGTAGAGGCGGGCTTTGATCGCATCAATCGAGGAAGTCACGTGGCAGTCGGCGTAGGTCCACGCGACAATCAGTCCACCGGGTTTGAGCACGCGGCGGACTTCGGCGTAGAAACCATCGAGATCGAACCAATGCAGGGCCTGGGCGATCGTGATCAGGTCGACGCTGGTGTTGGCAAGTGAACAGCGTTCAGCTGGTTCAACGCGATAGTCGATGTTCGGATGTGGCGATGCGTTGGCGATCTGTGCGGCGCTCGGGTCGGTCGCGACGACTCGGCTGAAATGTTCGGCGAGTGCGATGCTGGCCTGACCATTGCCGCAGCCAACATCCCACGCGAGTTCGCGCGAAGGTATGTGTCCGGCAAGCCAAGCGAATAGCGCGTCGGGATAGATCGGACGAGCCTCGGCATAGATTGAAGCATGGCCGGAAAAGTGGTCTTTGAAAGTCATGGCATTCGGTTACATTTCGCGGCATGGATTGGATATCGATTGCGATGCGCGATTGCCATTCTGCATTTCGAAATCACTCAACAACGCGCGACTGCCCCGACCGCAAGTCGCCCAACTCGAACTCGCCGACTCGCGTGCGCACCAGGCGTAGCGTTGGCAAGCTGACGGCGGCGGTCATGCGGCGAACCTGCCGGTTGCGGCCTTCGCGGATCGTCAGGCGTAGCCAACTGGTCGGGATTGTCTTGCGAACGCGTATCGGCGGATCACGCAACCATAGATATTCTGGTTCGCCGACCAGCGCTTCAACCTGCGCCGGAAGCGTGAGTCCATCCTTGAGGGCGACGCCCCGACGCAACGCATCAAGCATCGCCGGTTCGGGCACGCCTTCGACCTGCACCTGATAGGTTTTTTCGTGCTGATGACGCGGGTCGCTCAAGCGATGGATCAGCACACCGTCGTCGCTCAGCACCAGCAAACCTTCGCTGTCGAAATCGAGACGGCCTGCTGCATAAACACCGGGTTGGGAAATGAATCCCGCGAGTGTCGGGCGCTGTTCGTGGTCGGTGAACTGGCAAAGCACGCCATAGGGTTTGTTGAGCAGGATGACCATGAAGGATGCAGAGCAGGAAGGCGTTCGTCAAAGGAGCTTGTTCAAACGAAAACGGCCGCATCGCGCGACCGTTTTCTTACCTGTCGAAATCAATGCTCGATGCGCTACGGTGTTGCCGGCACCGGCTTGTTGTCATCGGGTTTGGCATCGGCTGGATTGAAAATCGCATCGCCAGCCGGTTTGACAAATTTCAACGTCATGCGATCCGATTCGCCAATGGCCGCATATTTCGCCCTGTCCTTGTCATTGAGGCGATACGTCGGTGGCAAGGTCCACACTCCCTGCTCGTAGTCCTTGGTGTCCTTCGAGTTGGCGTTGATCTCGCTCTGCGCCGCCAGGGTAAACCCGGCATCCATCGCAAGTTTGGTCACGAATTCCTGGGGCAGATAGCCTGATTTCTTGATGGCGTCGATGTCGCTGCCCGCTACAGCACGGTGATCGACCACGCCGAGCACACCGCCGGGTTTGAGTACATCGAAGAAGGCTTTGAACATCTGCGGTGCCGTGTCATTGCCGACCCAGTTGTGCACATTGCGGAACGTCAGCACCATGTCGGCGGATCCCGGAGCACCCAGTGCGGGAGCCTTGGGATCGAACTCGTCGACACTGACTACCCCATAATCCTGCGGATCGCTGGTCAGCTTCGCCAGCAATGCATCGTTGCCGCGCTTCGCGTAGTCGGATGATGCCGATGCGGCGACGGCGGCGTGGAAATGTCCGCTGCCTTTGAGCAGCGGTGCCAGAATCTCGGTATACCAGCCGCCGCCGGGAGTGATCTCGATCAAGGTCATGCCTGGATTCACGCCGAAGAATTCGAGCGTCTCTTTCGGGTGCCGGGATTGGTCGCGTTCCTTGTTGGCGGGCGAACGCCAGCTGCCGGCGATCACCGCGTCAATCTTGTCGGCCATCAACTCGTCGGCGCTGCGTGGCGGCGTGACCTGAGCAGGTTGATCCATTTCAGCTACAGGTGCCGCTTCGTTGTCCGGCTTGTTGCATCCCGCAAGTGTCAGTGACGCGGCGAGCAAAATGAGGAACCCCTTCATCGATCTGTTCATGCGCTGTCTCCCGCTGAAAAAAGGGTCGCCGATTGCGGAGACTCCAGCCCGTATCGGGGACAACGCAAGCTTAACATGGACTTGCACTTGACTCGAAAAACCCTTGCTGCGGAAGCGTGTCCCGCATTCACCCGGCAACGCGGCTCCAAGGCAGTTTGATCTTGAATTGCGCACCCTGGCCAGGTTCGGAAGCCACGGCAATTCGACCGTCGTGGCGCTCGACGATTTCACGACACAGGGTCAGACCGAGGCCGGCGCCACCGACGTTTCCGCCGACCTGCACGAACGGATCGAAGATGCGGTCGAGCTGCGCCGGAGCGATGCCTTCGCCGCTATCGCTTACCACGATGGCGATGCCTGCGCTGCTGGCCGAAGCGGACAGCTTGATGGTACCTTCAGGGTTGGTATGACGAATGGCGTTGGCGATCAGATTGTCGAGGAGACGCGAGAACAACAGTGGATCGAGATTCATCAATGGCACGTCGATGGCCACAGCAATTTCGATCGTCATGGACTTCTCCGCGACGACGGTAGCAAAACGTTGCCGCGCAGCCTCGAACAGCGCACCGATCGCGCACGGCTCGACATGCAGCGGCAGACCATCACTGGTCAGACGCGATACGTCGAGCAAATCGTTTACCAAATCGACGAGGCGTCGGGTTTCGTCACTGGCAGTACGTAGCAGCTCAGCCTCGCGCGTGCCCTCCGGCCAATCGATGCGTTCAGCCAGCAAGCCCACCGCCAGACTCAAGGTCGAGATCGGGGTACGCAACTCGTGTGATGCGCGCATGATGAACTCGGAGCGCAACCGATCCAGATTGCGCTCCATGGTTACATCGCGCAGCACCATGACGACACCGCTCCGCGCCAGATCGTGGAACGGCGAAAGATTGATCGCCAGTACGCGGCGCGCACGTTCGGCACCGATTTCCAGATCGGGTACACGAGTGAGCATATCCTTTCCGGAATTGACCGCCTCGCGAACCGCAAGATCGAGATTCGCCATGCCGAGCAATTCGTCGAGATTGCGACCAACCGCATCCTCGCTGTTGGCGCCGAGTTGCCGACAGGCCACCGGATTGATGCGTTCGATGCGCGCGCGTTCGTCAAAAATGATCAGGCCCTCATCGATGCTCGACAGCACGGCGGTGTTGCGATGCTGCTCGGCAATCAACCGGTCGATGTTTGCCGAGTTGTAGTTGCCTAGCGCTTCGGCCATCTCGTTGAACCCGATTGCCAGCGAGTTCGCCTCGGGAATCGACGACGGACCCACGCGCACGTCGAATCGTCCTGTCGCAAGAGAGCGCGTTGCCTTGGCGATACGTTGCAACGGAGCACTGATCGAGCGCGCCATCGCGAGCGCAAGCCACAGGCCGGCGACGAACAGCGCAGTCGCGGCACCTACCGATAGCCATAGCGCGATGGTCGGCAATCGCTCGAAGCGACCGGCGAACAAACCGAGAATCAGGAATCCGGCTGCAGCGAATCCGAACAGCAGCAGATAACCCGCCAGCAATCGTTGCTTGAGGTGCAATCGCGGTGGCCGCAAACGCATTGGCATTAGGGATGCTCTAAACAAGTCCGCACAGGCGTCACCGATCTGTCTGTTCGCAGATCAAGGCGCGTCGG
>JBDTOS010000245.1:0-4601 GCA_039933095.1 Dokdonella sp. | reverse complement strand
GTTGCAATGAATCGGCCGGACTTGTCGGCGAGATACAGCAGGATCGCGCCGGACTCGAACAACGCCAGCGGCACGCCACCAGGACCATCAGGATCGATGATCGCCGGAATCCGGCCATTGGGGTTGAGCGACAGGAACTCGGGCGTATTGTTGTCGCCCTTCATGATGTCGACAACATGCGGCTCGTAGGCAAGCCCGGTTTCCTCAAGCATGATCGATACTTTCACGCCGTTAGGCGTAGGCAGCGAATAGAGCTGGATGCGCTCGGGATGTTGCGCCGGCCAGCGGGTGGTGATCGGAAAATCTGCAACACTGCTCACTGGTTTTTTCCTTCGCCGTTCGGTTGCCGGCAACTATCGGGAAACCATAGCGCAGGAGCGCGCCTGAAGGCCATAAACGTGACCCTTGCATCGCCCACGTATTCGCTCAGAATTGCCAACGATCTCTGGTGCACACATATACCTTGATCCACTCAACTGGAGATTTGCATGAACCAATTCGATCGCGCTGCCTGTTTCCGCGCGTTGCACAACGAGCGCCCTCTGGTCCTGGCAAACGCCTGGGACGCCGCCAGCGCGCGCGTGATCGAACTGGCGGGCGCGCAGGCGATTGCCACGACCAGCGCCGGGGTTTCCTGGGCGCACGGTCGGGGCGATGGCCAGAAGCTGCAACGCGACGAAATGATTCGCGCGATTCGCCACATCGTCGAGACCGTCGACATACCGGTAACCGCCGATATTGAAGGTGGCTACGGTCGCGGTTCCGAAAAGGACGTCATCGAAACGGTGAAGGCACTCGTTGATATCGGCGTGGCCGGTATCAATATCGAGGATTCACCGGGACGCGATGGACAACCATTGCTCACGCCCGAGCAGCACGCTGCGCGACTTCGCGCCGCACGCGAAGCCGCACAGGCTGCTGGTGGCGATCTCGTCATCAACGCGCGAACTGATATCTATCTGTTCGAGATCGGCGCTCCCGAGACACGCTTCGATGCGGCGGTGGAGCGCGCGAACCTCTATCGTGCTGCCGGAGCGGATTGCCTGTTCGTGCCTGGCGTGATCGACGCCGAGACGATTGCCGCTCTGGTGCGCGCCATCAATGGTCCGCTGAATGTCATGGCGAAGCCCGGTGCACCGAGTGTCGCGCAACTCGGCCAACTCGGTGTCGCCCGCGTCAGCATCGGCCCCGCGATCGCACAAACGGCCTTGGCTGCGACCCGGCGCGCGGCGCGCGAACTCTTCGAACACGGCACCTACGGTATGCCGGAGGATCGTCTGCCGTTCGCCGATATCGAGGCGATGTTCGCGCGCCAATAGGCGAACCTGTTGCATCCGTCCGGACTGCTAAGCTGCGCAGCCTGATTCAGACAAAGCAATACCCATGCGTCAATTGCGTGACGTCAAATTCGGCCCGACCGATACGGGCCTGCGTGACGATGTCAGTCGCCTCGGTCGTTTGGTCGGCCAATTGCTGGTCGAGCAGGAGGGCAACGCATTTTTCGAGCGCGTCGAGGCAGCGCGCACCACGGCGATCGCGCGACGCGAAGGTGACCAGCCGCTCGCACCGCTTGCTGCAAGCCTGCAAGGACTCGAAGCCGTGACCGCCGGTGCGCTATGTCGCGCGTTCGCAACGTATTTCCAGGTGGTCAATATTGCCGAGCGCGTGCATCGGGTGCGGCGGCGGCGCGAATACGAAATAACCGGCGCTGCGCCGCAACCGGAAGGTCTGCATGATGTTCTGCTGAAACTGCGTGAGGCCGGTGTCGGCGTCGAGGAGTTGCTTGCCGTGATCGCGCGGCTTGATGTCGAACCGGTGTTCACCGCGCATCCGACCGAGTCTTCGCGGCGCGCGCTGCTCGAAAAGGAGCAGGACATCCTGCGCGCGCTGATCGCCGATCTCAGTGGTCCGCATACGCCGCACGAGCGTGAAGCCGATTGGGCGCGCCTGCGCATGGCGCTGACCACGAGTTGGCAGACGACGGATATCTCGCACGTGCGACCGACCGTCGCCGACGAGCTTGAACATGTCATCTACTATCTGGCCGATCCGATCTATCGCGTGCTGCCCGCATTTCACGAAGCACTCGAGCACGCGCTACGTAGCGTCTATGGCGTCGAGACGAAACTACCACGCGTATTGCGTTTTGCCTCATGGGTCGGCGGTGACATGGACGGCAATCCGAATGTCGATGCGCAGACGATTGCCGCGACGCTGCGCACCCAGCGCGAACGCATCCTGTTCTGCTATCGCCGTGAATGCGACCAACTCGCGCGCGCGCTGAGCCAGACCACCGACTGCGTCGCCGTCGCTCCGAATGTCCTGCAACGCCTTGCCGAGTATCGCGAATTGCTGCCCGAAGCAGCAGCGCGCATTCGCCCGCGCCACGCAAACATGCCGTACCGCGTGTTGCTGCGTCTGATCGGCGCACGCTTGATCGCAACCGGCGGCGACGTCCCGACCGCGTATCGCGATGTCGCCGAATTTACAGCCGACATCGCGATGATCGCGGACAGCCTGCTTGCCAACGCAGGACTGCATGCCGGCTGGTTCGCCGTGCAGCGGCTGCAACGGCGCATCCAGACGTTTGGTTTTCATCTCGCCCGACTCGATCAGCGTCAGGACTCGCGCGTGCATGCGGCTGCGCTCGTCGAGGCTCTTGGCGAGCTTCCCGACGACACCAATGCGCGGGCGCAAGTGCTCGCGGCGTATGCAAGTGGCGCAACGTCTCTGTCGCACAAGTCCAAAAAAACGGATGACGACACGTTCGCCAAGGTCACCGCGGTATTCCGCGCAATCGCCGATGCGCGAACGCGCTATGGCGACAACGCACTCGGCATCTACATCATCAGCATGGCCGGTTCAGCCGCCGATGTGCTCGCGGTGCTCGCGCTGGCCCGCGCCGGCGGGCTGGTAGCGGAAGATGGCAGCGTTCCGCTTGATATTGCGCCACTGTTCGAAACCATAGGCGACCTGCGCGAGGCACCGCAAACGTTTGCCGCGCTGCTGGCCGATTCCACTTATCGCAAGCATCTCGCCGCACGGGGAAATCGCCAGTCGATCATGCTCGGCTATTCCGATAGCGCAAAGGATGGCGGCATCCTCGCCGCACGTTGGACACTCCAGCGTGGCCAGGTCGAGTTACTCGATGTTGCGCGCAAACACGGCATCGATATCGTGTTTTTCCATGGCCGCGGCGGTTCGATCAGTCGCGGCGGCGGCAAGACCTCACGCGGGGTCATCGCTGCGCCGCGCGGCGCGATTGATGCTCATTTGCGTGTTACCGAACAGGGCGAAGTGATCCATCGAAAATACGGCATGCGCGCAATCGCCCTGCGCAATTTCGAGCAGACCGTTGGTGCTGTACTCAGCGCAACCCTGCGCCCGCGTCCGCCGGAAACTCGCGAAGACCGCTGGCGTGATGTGATGAGGGAACTCGCGGCAGACGGCGAGGCCGCGTACCGGAAACTGGTCGCGGAAACACCGGACTTCGTCGATTATTTTCGTGCCGCGACGCCGATCGACGTCATCGAACGCATGACCCTGGGTTCACGACCGCCGCGACGCGGCAACAGCGGTGGCGTAACCAGCCTGCGCGCGATTCCGTGGGTATTCGCTTGGACGCAGTGCCGCTCCAACCTGCCGAGTTGGTACGGTGTCGGCACGGCGCTTGAAGCCGCCGCCGAGCGAGGCGACGAGTCCCTGATGATCGAAATGGCGCGCGACTGGCCGTTCTTCCGGACCCTGATTGAAGATCTCGAAATGGTCTTGGCCAAGAGCGACTCGGATATCGCCGAACGATTCTCGCTATTGGCTGGATCATTGCACGAAAAATTCTTTCCGCTCCTCGTTGATGAATTCAATCGCACCATTGATTGGATTCTGCGTATTCGCGGCAATGAGGACCTGCTCGCCGACGATCCACGTCTCGCGCTGTCGATCCGCCTGCGCAATCCCTACGCCGATCCGATGAGTCTTATTCAGGCCGATCTGTTGCAACGTTGGCGCACCTCCGACCGATCCGACGACGCGATTTTTAGCGCTTTGGTAGCGAGTGTGCACGGCGTCGCGCTGGCATTGCAGAATACCGGCTGATCCAATCGAGGACTGATCCAACCCGCGTATGCGAGATCAGGCGGTCCGCCCGCGTACAATTCAGTGACATCGTTGCAACTGCTCTTTTCCCACTTTCTGGCGAGAACCGATGCCCATTCGCACTCTGGAAAAAACAACCGCGTTGCTCCTGGTCTTCCTCGCAGCGTCCGCGCAGGCGGCGTCGCCCGACGCAGCTCGCTGGCAGCACGAGGCGCAGGCCGTGACGATCACGCGCGACGATTGGGGCATTGCGCATGTGCATGGCAAGACCGATGCCGATGCCGTGTTCGGCATGGCTTTCGCGCAGGCCGAAGATGATTTCAATCGCATCGAGACCAACTATCTCGTTTCGCTTGGCCGCCTCGCCGAGGCTGAAGGCGAATCGGCGATCTGGCAGGACTTGCGACAGAGGTTGTTCATCGATCCGGCCGAGTTGAAGTCGCTCTACGCCAAGAGTCCGTCGTGGTTGCAGGCGTTGATGACCGGATGGGCCGATGGGCTGAACT
>JBDTOS010000244.1:0-4614 GCA_039933095.1 Dokdonella sp. | reverse complement strand
ATGCTGCTTCTATGAATGCTGCTTTGATGAATGTTGCCAGGTAGCCGATCAAGCCAGCCGCGCCAGCAGCAGTTTTTCCCCTTCCAGCCAGGCCTGTACCGACTGACCGAGCAAGTCGGCAGGAATGTCCTCGAAAACGCGATAGTGACCGGCGATCGATACCAGCTCAGCGTAGAACTCGCGGCAGTAAATGCGCGCGCGCTCGTTGCCCTGCGCACCGGCCAATGCGCGTCCGCGCAGGGGGCCGTAGATGTGCACCGAGCCATCGGCAATCACTTCGGCGCCGTTGGCAACCGGATGAGTGACAACCAGATCGCCGCCGCGTGCGTAGACCTGCTGGCCGGAGCGCACCGGTTTATCGACCCGCAGAGTTTCCACGTTGGTCATCTTCGGCGCGCTAGCCGACGCGGCTGCGCGCCCGCGCGGTGGCGGCATCGGCTCATCGACGGCAACACTGGTTTGCGGTACCGGTTCGACCGGCGCGCGTTCGTAGGCATTGCGAAATTTGGCAAACAACGGCAGATCGAGCGTGCGCGCCATGTCTTCGCATTCGCGAGTACCGTAAGCGAGTCCAACCGGCAGCAACCCAGCCTGCTTGATGTGCTGCAACAGCGATCGCACTGCATCGATATCGGGCATGCGCGAAAGATGGCTGATGTCGAGCACGACCGGTGCGCGCTCGAACAGTTTCGGCGCGCTCGCAATCTTCGCCGCCAGTTCCTGCTCAAGCGCTTCCGGATCCAGACGCTTGACGCGCAAGTTGGCGATGCCGACTTGGCCGAATTTCAATTCACCGACAGGCTCGACAAAGGCATCCGCCTGGGTCGCAGCGGCGGGTGTCTGCTTAGCTGGCATAGTGGCGCTCCGGCGAGTTCACGGGGCGCTCGCGATCGGCGAGCCAGGGCTGCTCGGGCAGACCGCCGTTGTCGATCCAGGTCTTCTTGACGAATTCGTAGCAAGGTAGATCGCGCGCGAGCAGCGATACGCGTCGGTTAACCGTCGCCATCACCTGCTGGCCGATTTCGCGAAAGCCGAAGCTGCCATGGAACAGCACCGAGATATCGTCGCGCGGTTCGAGAAAAACTTCGCAAGCGATTACCGGCACACGCACCTCGGCATGACTCACCACATCGGCGTAAAACACGCGACCAAGGCCGAGACCGCGGTATGGCCGTGCGATGACAATACGATCGATATAGATGAACTCGGGATAGCGCTCGCGAAACCAGAGAAAATTGGGACTGTGGTAGTCGGCATCCGGCGCCAACGCGAGCAGGAAACCGGCGAGATGTCCATCGATCTCGATAACCCGAAAATAGCTCGCGCTATCGAAGAATGCAGCCACTCTGGTTGCGTCGAGGGGAAGAATTGTTGCACCGGCGGCGTTGTTCAGCGCGACGATGGAATCGAGTTCGCCCTTGCGTACGTCGCGAACTATCAAGGGCATTCCGGGTTCCTGCGACGGGTGGACGCGATGGCGATGTGCATGGTGGCCTGACGCGGCCCGATCGGTTCAATGCCCATGCCGCCATTATTGCATGCGTCGAAGTACTCAGCACCCTGCGCGCAATGTTCCCGGGAAGTTCGAAGGGCGGGTGCTCGCAGAGCAGCAAGCCCCGCCATAAGCGAGGCGAGGCGTGACTTCGGGCAGGTTGCGTCGCGGCCTGTCGCGCCTATGATGCGATCATGGGATTTTTACATTTCAATCGAATTCGCCACATCAATCACATTCAGGTGTTGCGTTACGCGGGCTTGTTTACCTGGGCGAGTGTCGGTATCCCGCTGCTGCGTCACGAAACGCTGGTTGCCGAACTCGAGCGGCTCGGGCGCCCGGCCGTGTATCTGGAACTGTGGCTTGCGAGCTATCTGGTTTTCGGACTGGTGTTCTGGTTTCTCACCCACGACATGGGCCGACGACGCGCGACGCCAGCGCGCCGAGCCGGCCAGATCGTGCTGCTGCTGGTGCTCAACGCGACGGCATTGGCGATTGGCTGGTTCAGCCAGAGCGGCCTGTGCGCATTGTTGTTGGTGGTCGTTTCGGTCGCCTTGCCGTGGATCTTGCCGTTACCGTTTGGGATCGCCTGGATGGTGTTGCAGAATTTTTCCTTGTTGCCGATCTTCGCGGCGACGCCGGGCTACACGTTGAGCGACGCGTTTCTGCAATCGAGTCTGTACGTAGGCAGTTTCGCATTGACGTTTTTTGCTTCGCTGGTCGCCAAGCAACAAGCCGAAGCGCGCGAGGATCAGCGCCGCCTCAACGCCGAATTGCGCGCGACGAGGGTGTTGCTGGCCGAATCGAGCCGGCTTGGCGAGCGAATGCGCATTTCGCGCGAGCTGCATGATTTGATGGGTCATCATCTGACCGCACTCAGCCTCAATCTCGAAGTGGCCAGTCATCTGGTTCAGGAGTCGGCTTTGGAACATGTCCGCCAAGCCCAATCCGTCGCAAAACTGCTGCTCGCTGACGTTCGTGATGTGGTCAGTCATTTACGCGACAGCGACAGCATCAACCTCACCGAAGCGCTGAATGGCTTGATCGAAGGCGTGCCGGGATTGCAAATCCATCTCGATCTGCCGGCACGCTTCAGCGTCGAGGATCCGCGCCGCGCCCAGGTTCTGCTGCGCTGCGCACAGGAAATCATCACCAATACTGTGCGCCACGCCGATGCGCGCAATCTGTGGCTGCGTTTCGAACTCAATGACGACCACCAGCTGGTCATTCGCGCTCGCGACGACGGTCGTGGGGTTGATCAACTATCACCCGGAAACGGCCTGACCGGCATGCGCGAACGTCTTGCCGAGTTCGGCGGCATGTTGCACATCGTGACCGGCAAGGGTCAGGGTTTTGCCTTGAATGCGTATCTGCCAGCGGAGGCTGCACCGTGAATTCAGACTCGACAACGTCAGACCCAATTAAATCTGATCAGATCAAACCCGCTCACGTCAAATCCGACCGGACTTCATCAGACCGCGCAGTGGCCAGCGGGCTGATTTCAGTTTGCCTGGTCGACGATCAAACACTGGTCCGACAGGGCATTCGCTCGCTGCTCGAACTGTCCGATTCGATCCGCGTGATTGCCGAAGCCTGCGACGGCAACGAGGCGATCCGGATGATTCCCGAGGTCAAGCCCGATGTGGTCCTGCTGGATATGCGCATGCCGGGCATGTCCGGTCTTGATGTCCTCAGCACGCTCAGCGAACGCGGGCAATTGCCGCCGACCATCATCCTGACCACTTTCGACGACGACCAACTCGTGCTTGGCGGACTCAAGGCGGGCGCACGCGGTTATCTGCTCAAGGATGTCTCGCTGGAGCAACTTGTTGAAGCGGTGAAGGTTGTCGCCGGCGGTGGTTCGCTGGTCGCGCCGATCGTTACGCAGCGCCTGCTGGCCGGGTTGGAACGGATGCAGAACGATTTCAGCAGCCTTGATCGCCCCGATCCGCTGACTGACCGCGAAACCGAGATCCTGCGCCTGATGGCGAGCGGCTACAGCAACAAGGAAATTGCCAACTCGCTTGGGGTGGCCGAGGGTACGGTCAAGAATCACGTATCCAATATCCTGTCCAAGCTCGGTGTACGTGATCGCACTCGCGCGGTACTCAAGGCGTTTGAACTCGGTATCGTGTAATCAGCGCAGGGGCGCTATTGCGACGCCTTTCGTAGTAAAAACGATATCTGGGGAAGCCGTCGCAGGCGGGGCGTAGTAATATCGACCCGTGGCAAGTTACCATGCCATGCCTCCGCTGCGGTCGGTTGTCAGCGATACAGGGGCGACCAGCGTGGCTGCGCGGATCGGAGAGGGTGTCCGCCGCCCCGATTCGAAACGCTGGTATGAAATGTCGGCAACTATCGCTAAAGCTTGGAGATGCCTGGAATGATTCGCATCCTTGAAATACTGGTTTCGCTGGTCATCGTGTTCCTGCTCGCGGTCGTGGTCGGCGTCTTTCTGCCCGATCATGCGCATATCGAGCGCACGATCGAGGTGTCCAATCCGCTTCGGCAGATATACGACACACTCAACACGTTTCGGCGTTATCCGGAATATTCATCCCTGCGCAAGCTCGATCCGCGCACGAACTACACGTTTTCCGGCGCTGAATCGGGCCCCGACGCCAAGATCGCATGGAAGACCGCCTACGAGCAGCTCGGCGATGGCAGTTTGACGATCAAGTCGAGCACGGAGGACAGCGAAATCAAGATGGCCGCTGAAAACGGTTGGTACGGCGAGAACAAGATGTACACGGCCACGTTGCTGCCCGCCGCGAACGGCAAGACCACGCGCATCCGCATGGCTTATGACGTCGACTATGGCTGGAATCTGCTCTGGCGTTATGCTGGCTTGTACATCCACGGCGTACCCGATTCGTTGATTCAATCGTCACTCGCCAATCTTTCGAACATGCTCGCCTCGTTCCCGAACGTCGACTACAAGGACCAGCCGATGCAGGTCGTCGATGTCACCTCGGTGCCGATGCTGTTGGTCAGTACCAAGGCCAAGCGTTCGCTTGAGGATGTCGAAGTGGCTAGCGATGCGGCGCTTGTGGAAATCGAGGAAGTCATGAAGAAGGCGGGTCTAGAACGCGCTGGCCCGCCGCGCACGATCACGACCGAGT
>JBDTOS010000243.1:0-4626 GCA_039933095.1 Dokdonella sp. | reverse complement strand
AACCTTTCGTCGCAAGCGAGCCGCACATCATACATCGAAATACCGGACGGTCAACACCTCAAGACAGAAAAAAGTGCAGACCGAGGCCCTGCTTGACGCGCGTTGCGCGCTGTTTTCGCGAGCTAGGACTGAGCCAGCAACCGAACCTTGCAGAAGCCGCGTTTACCTAGCTGCAACACGTGCTCGCCTCCAGCCATCAGAGTCAGTTCGCGGTCCTCAACCACGTCGCCATCGACACGCACTGCACGCTCAGCGAGCTTGCGCGTCGCTTCCGATGTGCTTGGAGCGAGTCCTGCCGCTTTCAACAATGTGCCGATTCGAATTCCCTGTTGTGGAACTGCAATATCAAGCGTCGCGATATCTTGCGGTACACCACCGCCTTGTACAACATCGTTCCAATGCCGGATCGCCGCATCGGTTGCCGCAGCGTCGTGAAAACGTGTGGTCAATTCGCCCGCCAACGCCATTTTGAAGTCGCGCGGATTGACTTGCCTTGCCGCAACTTCGCTGCGCATGCGTACGATATCGGCCAGGGATTTGTCGAACGAGAGCAATTCAAAATAGCGCCACATCAGCTCATCGCTGATGCGCATGATCTTGCCGAAGATCTCGTTCGGCGGATCGTTGATGCCGATGTAGTTGCCGATTGATTTCGACATCTTCTGGATGCCGTCGGTGCCTTCGAGCAACGGCATCGTCAATACGATTTGCGGCGGCTGACCGGCATCTTCCTGAAGCTGACGGCCGACCAACAAATTGAACGTCTGGTCGGTACCACCGAGTTCGACATCCGCCTTCAATGCGACGGAATCGTAGCCCTGCACCAGTGGATACAGAAACTCGTGGATCGCGATCGGTTGCTGTCCTGAATAGCGCTTGGAAAAATCATCGCGCTCAAGCATACGCGCGACGGTGTGCTTCGCGGCGAGACGAATCATGTCGGCCGCCGACATTGGCGCGAACCATTCGGAGTTGAAACGCACTTCGGTACGCTCGCGATCGAGCACCTTGTACACCTGCTCCGCGTAGGTCTGGGCGTTCGCCGCGATATCATCCGCCGTGAGCGGTTTGCGGGTGACGTTTTTGCCAGTGGGATCGCCGATCATGCCGGTGAAATCGCCGATCAGGAAAATCACCTGATGACCAAGATCCTGAAACTGGCGCATCTTGTTGAGCAGCACGGTGTGCCCGAGATGCAGATCCGGTGCGGTCGGGTCGAAGCCCGCCTTGATACGCAAGGGGCGACCAAGCTTGAGGCGTGACTCGAGCTCGTCGCGTTTGATGATTTCTTCGGCGCCACGACCGATCAGGTCGAGCGCGGATTCGATTTCCGTCATGAATGATTCCAAACGCAGCCGTCAAACCGATTGAATGCAACATCAAGTTACTGCATCCACACTCGGCAGAATTGGGTCGGCGTCGTTAATTAATTGTTAGTCAGAAAGCGCGCGCAAGCCCATGTAATTTCTGGCATTGACGAGTGCAGTATCGGTCCGTATGGTACACCGGCATTCCCCGGAGCCAGTCGCACGTGACCGACAACAAGCCCCAGCCTCCTGTCGCGTCACGCGGCACGGCGCTCGAAAATCCCGTTTTCGATAGCCACGAATCTGTCGATCACGAATCCGTGACCCTGCACCCGGTTGTTCGCCATCATTGGGTGCTTGCCGGAATCGTTGTACTGCTGACAATCGCCGCCGGCATTGTGGTGCCTAACTGGGCGAGCGCGACACGTCACGAACCGAGCAGCGCATCGTACACGACCCTCGCACTGGAACTTCCACCGCTTCCTGCCAGCGAAGCAGACCCCGCGATTGCAGCACTCGCTGCGGGATCGTCCGAACCCGACTGGCGCATCGTGCGGGTGCGCGCCGGACAATCACTGTCCGATATCTTCGCCGAACAAGGGCTGCCGGCTAGCGATTTGCAGCGTGCGCTGGATTCACAGAACGATGCATCGGTGCTGCGACGCATTCGGCCCAACGACGAATTCGAGTTCGATATCACCGCCGATGGAACCTTGCGCGCGATGCGTTTCGAGCGCAGCGAAGCGGACCGCGTCACATTGGAGTTCGATGCCAACGGTGTGCACGAATCGGTTGCTTCACGCGCGATCGAACGGCGTACCCAGATCGCCCATGGCGTGATAACCCGCTCACTGTACGAAGCGGGCGCGCAGGCCGGGATCAGCGATCAGCTGATCGGTCGTCTGGCCGAAGCATTTGCCTACGACATCGATTTCGCCCAGGACCTTCGCGTCGGCGACAGCTTCAGCGTGGTCTACGATGAAGACTATTGCGACGGCGAGCGCCTCGATCGCGCCAAGGGCGAAGTACTCGCCGCGACCTTCATCAATCAGGGCAAACGCTATACCGCGATTCGCTACACGAACGCGCAGGGCGAATCGATGTTTTACAGCGAGGACGGGCGTCCGTTGCGCAAGAGTTTTTTGCGCACGCCGGTTGAGTTCACCCGCATCTCGTCCACGTTCAGCGCGGGTCGCATGCATCCGGTGCTCGGTTACATGCGCGCGCACAAGGGCGTCGATTATGCAGCGCCGAGCGGGACGCCGATTCGCGCTGCCGGCGACGGCAAGATCACGTTTCGCGGCAGGCAGGGTGGGTACGGCAACGTCGTGATCATCCAGCACAACGGCAAGTACTCGACCCTCTACGGACATATGTCACGCTTCGCCAACGTCAAGGTCGGGCAACGCGTCGCCCAGGGCCAGACAATCGGTTTCGTCGGCATGACTGGTCTCGCCACTGGACCGCACCTGCACTACGAATTTCGCGTCGGCGGGACCCATCGCGATCCGTTGACCGTGACCCTGCCGAAACCCGAGCCGCTGCCGAAAACCGAATTCGCGAAGTTCCATCAGGCCATTGCGCCCATGCTGGCCAAGTTGCAGATGATCGATGATGTCCGTCTCGCCAGTCGCGGGCCTCGCGCGAATCGTGGCGGCTGAGAACGCGGGGCCGCTCTATCTCGGCTTGATTTCTGGCACCAGCGCGGACGGCATCGACGCCGCCCTGATGCGATTCGCTCCAACCGTGCAGATGCTCGCGTCGGCGACCACCCCTTATCCAGCGTCGCTTCGCAAACGTCTGCTCGACCTGACTCGCGACGATTCGCGTATCGATCTCGATGAATACGGCGCCCTCGATGGCGCAGTTGGCGAATGCTTTGCTGCCGCTGCACGCGACATCTTGCAAAGCGCGCAGATTCGACCGGCCGCCGTCGCAGCAATCGGATCTCACGGTCAAACCGTCCGTCATCGGCCAAACGGCGAGAATCCGTTTTCATTGCAGATCGGCAATCCTGCCGTGATCGCCGAGCGCACCGGTATCGTCACGGTCGCCGACTTTCGGCGCGCCGATATTGCCGCTGGCGGTCAGGGCGCGCCTCTGCTGCCGATTTTTCATTCTGCTGTTTTCGGGCGCACGGCCGATGTCCGGGTCGTGCTGAATCTTGGTGGCATCGCCAATATCACCGTGCTGGCCGATTACAGGCCGGTGACCGGCTTCGATACCGGGCCGAGCAACTGCCTGCTCGATGCCTGGGCTGAACGCCATCTCGGCACGCCGCGCGACGACGACGGCACCTGGGCTGCCAGCGGCGCATTGAACACTGCTCTGCTGGATCGCTGTCTTGCCGATCCCTATTTCGAGGCGCCGCCACCGAAAAGTACCGGTCGCGAGCATTTCAATCTTGGCTGGCTCGACGCGCACCTCGCTGCCATTGACACCGACTTCGCGATAACGGAAACGGACGTGCAAGCGACCTTGCTCGCGCTCAGCGTGCGCTCGATCCGCGATGCCGTGCGGGTTCATGCAAGTGGCACGCACGAGATTCTTGTTTGCGGTGGCGGCGTTCACAATGGAACCTTGATGCGCGCACTACAGGCAGCCATGCCTGCCATCGCGGTGCGAAGCACGGCGACCGCAGGCGTCGATCCGGATTTCATCGAAGCCGCCGCATTTGCATGGCTGGCACGCGAACGCCTGGCCGGCAAGCCTGGCAACCTGCCGTCGGTTACGGGTGCTCGTGGGCCGCGTCTGCTCGGAGCGATCTACGCACCGTTCTGATTGTTTCGTGAGTCAACGATCGCAGCGTCGAATTGCCGAAAGCGCGGCCGCAGCCAGATACACAGCATCGCCGCCGGCAGAACCGCAAACACGGTGATGATGAAGTACATGCCGTAGCCGGTCGCGCTGACGATACCGCCGGCAAAAAAACCGAGCACCTTGCCAGGAAGATTCACCAACGAAGTCAACAGTGCGTATTGCGTCGCCGTATGCCGCCGGCTGACCAGCGACGAAAGAAACGCCACGGTCGGTGGACCCAAAAATCCCAAGGTGAGATTTTCGGCGGAAATCACGAGGGTCAGCACCAGCAGACTTCCGTGATTCGACAGCAGGAACAGATATAGCAGATTGCAGCTGCCGCAGAGAACGATGGCCACAAGCAAGCTGCGCCAGATCCCGAACCGCGCGACGGCCGCGCCGCCAATGAACACCCCAACGATGCCGATCCAGATGCCGTAGATTTTGGTGACCGCGCCGATTTCAGTCTTGCTGAATCCCATGTCGCGATAGAACGGACTCATGATGCCGCCAATCGTCG
>JBDTOS010000242.1:0-4654 GCA_039933095.1 Dokdonella sp. | reverse complement strand
GCCGCACCGGCTACCGTCGGGGCGAACTGATAGCTCAATGTGCATCTGCTGCTGGCCGCAATCGTGATCGGCAGGCTTCCGCTGCACGTGCCGCCGACACGCGAGAACGGGGCGCTGGCCGCAGTGAGCGCTGTCACGTCGAGCGATGCGGTGCCGGTGTTCGACAATATGACGTCCTGCGGACCGCTGGTCGTATTGACGCCTTGGTTGCCGAACGGGACCGTGGTTGGCGAGATCGTCAGTGCGCCCTGGATGCCGGTTCCGCTCAGCGCGATCGTGCCGCTGCCGGGTGCGTTCGCCGTTACCGTCAACACCTGATTTGCCGGACCGGCAACGGTCGGGGCGAATTGGTAGCTCAATGTGCAGTTGCTGCCAGCAGCAATCGTGATCGGCAGGCTTCCGCTGCAATTGCCTCCCACACGCGAGAACGGGGCACTGGCCGCAGTGAGTGCGGTCACATCGAGTGATGCCGTGCCGGTGTTCGACAGCGTCACAACACTCGGTCCGCTGGTTGTATTGACGCCCTGGTTGCCGAACGGGACGGTGGTCGGAGCAATCAGCAATGAGCCTTGGGCAACCGTGAACACGGTCGGGTCCGTCGCGCCGCCAACGCCCGGATCGTCGGTCACCGCCGTGCTCTCGTTGGTCCCGTTGCCATCGGCATCGTACGAGATCGTGCCCTGATTGCTGATCGTCGTACTCGACGGGGTGGCGCTGATGGTCGCATTGATGGTGATTGTCACAGTGCCGCCGAGCGCCGGCAACGAACCATTCCAAGTGGCCGTATTCCCGGCCGTGCTGGCAGTGCCGGACGTCGCCGTCGCGGACACCAGAGTCAGATCGGACGGCAGTACATCAGTGAACTCGTTGCCCGGATTGTCGGCTTGAGCGGCGGTGCCATTGTTGGTCAGCACGATCGTATAGATGATGCTGCCACTCGGCACGAAGCTGCCCGATACGGTCTTGGTGCCGCTGACGTTCGCTGTCGCCACGAACGGGGTGCAATCGAAGTGCACCGGCGTCACCAGCATCGACCAGCCATTCAGCGTGCCAGTATCGACTTGAAACTGGTCGGACATCGCCAGGCTCCAGGTACCCTTGGTACTGCTGCCGTCGTAACGCGTAAACGTACCGACAGGATCCGCTGACGGGAAGCCGGCCAGCGGCGGCCACGGCGCGTTGAAGACGGGCAGCCACGATGCCGTATAAGGTGCGCTTGCTGAAAACACCTGCGCCATGTCATGGGCCGCATCGAAGGGTTGCTCGTCGTCCATCACCATGTTGACGATGTTGTCGCCCGAACCGCCATCGGTGAGGGCACCGATCAGCGCCATCGAATCGACGCCAATGCCGCGCGGCGAACGCAGCATCGCAGTGAGATCGCCGGTAAATGTGTGGGTAACGCTGTCCACGCGCAGATCGAGATCGGCGATAACAAAATCATCTGTGACCGTCTGCTGATCGAATACGGCGCGTGGCCGAGCATCGGGAATCGCCAGCGCCGGCGAGATGCTGCGGGTATAGGTAACGGTTGGGTCAGTGCCATTGGCAGCGCCAACGCGCAACGTGAACGTCGTCGAGGTCGTTCCGAGATTCGAGATCGTGGTCAACGTGAAATCGATCGCGCTGCCGCAACTGACGCCGGACCCTGCGCTGATCGAGAAGCTGTCGCCCGCTGCAGTTCCTTGCGGAGCAATCGCCCCGTAGGTCGAGGACCCATCAGTAATCATGATCCCCGGTGTGCTCGTGGTCAGTGTCGCGGTCGCGCCGGTGACTGCCTTGGACGCGGCGCGCCATGGATTTGTCAACGTCACCGTCAGATTCACCGGCTCGCCGGGATCGATCACGCCATTGTTGTTTCCGACGCTGTCATTGATGGCGACATCGGTTCCGGTATTGGCGACATCCAGATACGGTGTGGAGAAGGACTCGTGCACCCCAAGATGTCCAGCGGTGAAACCAAAAACCACATTGAATGTTGCTGCGGCGCCGTAGCCGAGTCCGCGGTCGGCAAAACCTCCCCAGATCGACGCCTCATTGGCGCAGGCATTGGTTGCGCAATCGGCATCGAACAGCGCGTCACGAGCAGCGGTAAAGGTAGGGTCGATCGGCGTCATCTTCATGCCGTCGATCACCAGTTGCAGCATCGTCTGATTGCCGGTCGGCACGTCACCGTTGGCACCTGCCGGATCGGCGATCACGCGGCCGCGTACTTCCCACAAGGTCAATGCCCAGATCTCGCCGCTGTTGTGAACTTCCATCCCGCCGTTGTCGTTGAAGAAGGCGAGCGGCGTCGGCGAAATACCACCGCTGAGGTTGTTGGTGACATCGTCGACGTCGGCCCAGGTCATCGGGTTGACGCTATTATCGGTCGAGTACGGGAAGCGGCGAATGCCGTAGACGTAGTTGTCGAGATAGGTCGCACTCGTAAACTTGTAGGTGGCATACGCGCCGCTCGCGTAGCGGCCATTGGGATTGTCGGCGTTGGTATTGTTGAGCAGCGACAGGGCGACGAAATCGCTCCAACCCTCACCCAGCCCACCTGCAGGAGACCAGTTCAGACCGGCTCCGTTGCCGATCAATCGATTGCTGACTCCATGAGTGGCCTCGTGCATATAGATCTCGGCATCGAGATCGCCATCGCGAACGATGGTCGGGCCGGTAAACCGGTACATCTGCATGCGTCCCGACGTGCCATCGGGCGGTGTCGCAAAATTCGCGTTGTTGGTGCTTGTGCCGTCCTGGACATCGACCAGCACGCGGTCGCCACCCATGCCCATACCGCTGAAATTGATCTGCTGGAAATTCCCGGACGCCTCGTCGAAACCGAGCGCGTAGAGCTTGTCGTGGTACCAGTTGGTGCCGTAGAAGATATTGGTGGTGGCGCCGCGGCGGAATTGATCCAAGGCAGCACCGGTACCGGTTGCGGTCTGGCCGGCTTCCGGGTTGCCGCCTTGCGGCGGTGGCAAGAAGTTGGTCTGGAAATCCCGTGGCGCCGTCCCGAGGAAATCGCGGTTGCGCGCGTTCGCATCCGGATTGCCGGTCGGGCGGCCGTTGCCATCAAGCACGCTGTTAGCGTCGGTGTCGCAGACATTGGTATTCGCGCCGCCGGTAGTCCGATCCAGGCAGGCCAGCACATTGTTACCAAGCGTCTGCGTCTCGTTGGCCGTGCAGACTCCGCCTGGACAGTCATTGATCCACCCGTTAGGACTCGCTACCGGGTTGTAGGCGGTGTGCATGCTGACAATGGTCGGCGCAATTTCCGGGAACTGTGTGCCGGCACCCGGTGCAACGGTGTTCGGTGATTGCGGGGCCGGGCTGTCGGCCGGCGTGACGCCGTCGGCCTGCACATAGACGCGGAAGCGTGCGTCGTGCGCCGACGCATTGTCGCGAATGTTCTTGCGCCACAGCACGTCACCGGTCTGTGCATCCACGATGGCATACCAGTCGGCGTCTTCGCCGGTGAAAACCACCAGCGACCAAGCCGGAACCAGCAAACCCGGCGACAGCGGAAACAGGACCGGCCGCGCTGTGATGTCGCCGGCGACATAATCGTCGTTCTCGCTGAGTGTCGTGCGGCCCTCTGCATCAGTGCCGGTGGCGGTGAATGCCGAGGCGCTGGCGCTCTTGCCCGCGCTCGCCAGCAATCGCACGATGGCCGTTGGCGCGGATATCAATCCCGACGCATCAAACGATGGTGCGGCCGCACGTGCGTTCGGCACAAGTTGACCAACCAGCTTGACCAGCCGGCCTTGCCGATCGATCAGGAAGCGCGTCTCGCTCTGAAAGATCGGGCGACCATCGATGCGTTGCTCGAGGCGCAACATGCGCAGACCACTGCTGCCGCCCGCACTGTCGCCCAAGGCATGCAGATCGGCCAGATCGGCGGACGACAAGCCGAAAAGTTCGGCGTTGCTGGTGAGGTAATCGCGCACGATCTGCTCGGAACTGTGACCCGGTGCGGCTGGCGTCAGCGCACCGGAACGGTTGTTTACCGAAGTCGGCGCACCGGTCAGGTTCGAGAACACCACATCGAGATTCGGCAATTGCTGGTGGCGTGCCGCGGCTGCCTCGACGCCTCGCGCTGCTTGCGCCTTGGCGCGCGTATAGCCCGCCGATGTCGCCGCTGGTCGCGCCGCGGTCGCATGCAGGTAGGCATCGCGCGCGTTCACACGCGCATCGAGTAGGCGTTCGTTCGGATGAACCTTCGCCAGCGCCGAAGCGCCTGTCGTTGCCAGAAAAACCATGGCGAACACTGCCATCGATCGTGTGCTACCCGAAGCGAATGCGTTCATGTCTTGCTCCCCATCCGAAATGCCGACTTCGTACGACTACGTCGTATCAACAACGCGACCGTATGCAATACCAACGTCCCCAATTGCACACGCGATGTACTTGAACTGCTGAACTGCGTTGAAAACTTCTTGAGCCTACGACCTGAAGCGTCTGTCCGTCAATGCGAAACCCTCTCAGTCCCACCGGGTCAGTCTTCAGCATGGCCCTGGCGTCTCCCACTTTGATGTTGGGGTCCGACCATTGGCTTATGCTTCGGAAAAAGCCATCAATGCCAAACCGTGCAATGACGCATTTCCGACCAATGCGCTGCGCGTGTCGAGACCGATCGGTTCACCGCGCAGGTCGGTGAATATGCCGC
>JBDTOS010000241.1:0-4678 GCA_039933095.1 Dokdonella sp. | reverse complement strand
GTGGTTGCCGAGTGTGCGATGCCGGCCTTTCGCCTGCATCGTTTGTTCGCGTCGATCTATTCCAATAATCCGGCATCGGGTCGCGTGCTTGAAAAAGCCGGTTTTACCCGCGAGGGTGTTCAGAGATCGGCGGCTGTCAAACATGGCGAGTTGCTGGATTTGATTGTCCATGCGCGGGTGCGTGCGACGTTGGAGGATGCATGAGCGGCAAGCGGGTTTGGCCGGACAGGGGTGGCGAATCGCCCTGGGGAGCTCGGTCGGCTGTGCCCGAACCGCTCGCGGAGAGCACTCGACCAGACGCCAAGGTCCATTCTGCGAAAAATGAAAGCCGCCTGTACGGTGTCAACGCCTGCCTCGCCGCGTTCGAAAAACGACCGCAGGACGTGCGCAAGGTGTATCTGACCGAGACGCGCATCGCCGCGTTCAAACCGGTGCTGGCATGGTGCGTCCAACACAGGCTCGGCTATCGCGTCGTCGAGACCGCTGATCTCGACCGCCTGACCGGATCTCGTCATCACGAGGGTGTGTGTTTCGATGTGCGCCGGCGCGATACGTTGACGCTCGATGAATTTCTCGACGCTCAGGCCGATCAGCGGATGCCTTCGCTGCTGTTGTGGTTCGATGGCGTTGGCAATCCGCATAACTTTGGTGCGGTGTTGCGCAGCGCAGCGCATTTCGCTGCAGCGGGCGTGTTGATTGCCGCCGATTCGACTCTGGATGCGACGGGTGCGGCAGCGCGCGTTGCCGAAGGTGGGGCTGAATCGTTGGCGATCGTTCGCGCTGTGCAGACACGGGCAACGGTAGAGCGATTGCAACATGCCGGCTACATGATTGCTGCAACTGTTCCGCGTGACGGCGCAAGCCTGTATGCGACTACGTTACCAGCGCGTCTCGCGTTCGTGCTCGGTGCCGAAAGCGCTGGCATGCACACCGCGCTGGTCGAGCGCGCTGACGTGCGCCTGACGATTCCCGGCAGCGGTGCGGTCGAGAGTCTCAATGTCGCGGCCAGCGCGTCGCTGCTGCTGGGCGAATACTGGCGGCAACATCGCTGACCAACATCGCGAGTCCGTTATTCGGCTCGACTGTGCAAGGCCTACCAACAATCAAACGCCGGAACTGCGCCATTCAGTGAGGCAACCAAAATCACCATGACTTTGTGAGCGTTCGCCAGATTGATCGAGAGCGATCACCCGCGTGGACTAACTCGTCATCAGCTTCGCATTCAATCGCCACCATCAGCTTCGATGTCGGCCATGGGTTCGAGATACCCGGACCGCAGCATCAAATGACTAGGTTCGACGGATTTGTCGTCGAAGCCTATGACCTCGACTCGGTCGCCGAGCGGTATTCCACGGTAACTTCGAATTCCACGGTACAGCAGACGCGTAACGACAAAATCGTCACGCCCGGCCTGCGCTCTTACGCGAATTGGGTGAACCGGATCGATCGTCGGCAAGATTTGATCGAGTGACTCATATAGATGGTGTTGCAGGCGTCCGACGTGACGCATCTGGGCGCCGACCTGGAAACCATGCACGACGACCAACGCGACCAGCGCCCCGAATATCCCTTTCGCGGTCAACGACATTCTCGAGAAGACCAGCGCACAAACCCCGCAAGCAAATGCGGACGCCACATACACATAAACGTTCGACCCGATGTCGAGGATCAAGGTGGGTCCGAGGCACGCGAGCCACCCAAAGATCAGCAAGCACATCCAGCGCCAACCGACACTGGCGAACACGCCAATGAACAGGCTGGCACCGACCACGCCGAAAGCCAATCGAGGCAGGCTCACAACGGTAACGGAATAGACTTCCAACAATTTCGGAATGAACGGAAAAATCGCCGATGCGAACGCGCGCGTGGGGATGCTCGCGAAACTCCAACCGTAAACACCGGGTTCATGCGGAGTGAACAGAATCGTGTCGAGTCGGAGCCACAAATACAGCGCCACCATCAGCGAACTTGCCACGATGGCCGGAGCGAGTTTTCGTCCGCGCAAAGGCCAGGCGCACAAAAGCAGGAGCGGAAACACGATGGCCGATTCTTTGCTCAGCAGTGCAAGCCAGGTCAGCAGGGCGATGACGATGATCTCGATCCCGCCAGTAAGTAGCGGCTGACTGTCACGCGTGCGATCCCGCCCCCGTGATAGAAAAAGCAGAGCAAGCAGCACGAAGGCGAGCCATAGCAAGTCGGCTATCGTCCCGACCCATGCATGCACAAATACGACATACGGAGTAACCAGAAAAATCAACGCCGCGAGGGATGCATGCAGCATCGGTACACCAAGGCGCATGATGAACTTGCGCAGCATGGCGGCATTGAGCAGACCAATTGCGATCGTCGCCGCATGCGCCAGCATCGGCTGATAGCCGAATGCATGCATCACCACCAGCCACAGATTGAAGGTCAGCGGCCGGAACTGGAACGGCGCGAAGTTGAACCATTGCGACCACGGAATATTCGACCACGAGCCGCTATCGGCGAGCACCAGCCATTGCAATTCGTCATGGCTGAAATAACCGGGGTTGAGGATCAGAGGCAGTTGCAGAACCACGGCGATCGCAAGGAAAACAAAAATACCAGAGCGGCCGCTGAGCAATTTGATCGCAAGATCGCGCACCCAGATAGCGAGGTCGAGCATGCTCGTCGCGAGGTCGCGCATGCTCAGCGTGCCTAGCAATTTGCGGTCGAAAAAAGGGACATCGCTCTGCGCCGGCCAATCCTTCAGCCTCAATGCTGGCCGCTCGATGCAATACCAGGAGACGATTCCGATCAGCAGCGCAATCGGCAAACTGATCGCCGCGATTCCAAGCGATGGTAGTTGCGGCAAGTAGTGCAGGACGACCTGCTGTACGGGGAAACCCCACAGGTATAGCCCGTAGGAGTAGTCGCCGAACCGATTGAATCCATACCAGCGCAGACGATAGGCAAACCAGAACACGAATGCCGTTTCGCCGAGCGCAAATAAATATGGATAGAGAATCGTATTCCGCCCCGCCCAACCGAGTAGCGCAATGGCGACGACAATCAGGCCATGAGCAGGAATGCGATCTCGATTGACATAGCACAGTGCGCCGAGCAGAAACATTCCGGCCAGACGCAGGAATGTTTGAACTGGCACCAGAGGAACATGTTCCGGTGCCACGAGTCCGAGAACAAAAAGTCCCGCGACAACAACGATGAACAACCAGCGTCGCCTGAGGATGCCCAGCAGACCTAGTATTGCGACCCAGGTGTACATGCGTACTTCCGCCGGCAATGTCCACAGGGAACCGTTGACGGTTTGCTTCGGGTGATCGGTAAAGACACCCGGCAAGTTCCACAGCAGATCAGTACCGAACTGGATGTTCCTGATGACGTAACCGCGAACCTCCGGGTGCAGAAGGTAATCACCCAGCGGCAACGTCGTGTACAGCGCTCCGATGACGAATGCGCCGAGGGTTATGCAAACGAAATAGGCCGGAACGATGCGCAGGAAACGCGCCCAAGCGAATTCAAAAATATTGTGGCGGCGCAGATAACTTCCGGTGATCAGAAAACCGCTGGTCACGAAAAAAATATCAACGGCGATCGTCCCGGAATAGGAACCCAAGCCGAGCAATAGAAACAGATCGGTCGGGCCGCTTCCGGAAATCGGATTGGAATGGCCGTAGATCACCAGCGCCGCCGCGATCAGGCGCAGGAGCAGGAAGTTGTCCTGGCGTTGCGCCAAACCATCCGCGAGCGAAAACCACTTCAATCGCAAACGCGGGCCGGATCTTTCGGAATCAGGCAGCACAGCAACGCGCGGTGGTTCGTTTTCTGGCATTCGCTAGCTGTCCTGTCCGGGCGCGGCGCTCAGACGCCGTCAATACGACATGGGAAGGTAGCTCGAAGTTCTTGCCTCGCCATGACAATGGCTGCAATCAGTGTTCGTCCTTGTCCGCAGCGAATGCGCCCGGCGCCGAGCCGAAGTTGCCATCAGCTTGGGTGGCTAGCCACATCACGACAGAGTAAACAGCGACATTCTGGCGCAGTTGTTCGGGGTCGATCTTGTCGAGTGTGTCGTTGGCGCTGTGATGCCAGTCGAAGTAGCGGGTCGCGTCCTGATTAAGGGTTAGTCCGGCCATGCCGACTGCGTGCACGGCCGACAGGTCCGATCCGCCGGCACCGGGAGCCTCGGCGTCGTACTCGACGCCGAGCGGAGCAAGCAGCTTGGCCACCTGATCGATTGCCGCTCGCGCCTCGGGTTTTACGGTGGCGCTCATGCGCCAGATGCGATCGGCACCGAGATCGGCTTCGCTACCCAGGATCGCCTTGGCGATGTCGTGCTTGTGCGCTTCGGCGTAGGCATTGCCACCGAACAGGCCCGATTCCTCATTGGCGAAGGCGACGACGCGAATGCTGCGCTTCGGTCGCTGCGGAAGCTGCGCGATCAGATGCGCGGCAGCCGTCACTATGGCAATCCCGGCGGCATCGTCGATCGCACCGGTGCCGAGATCCCAGGAATCGAGATGGCCGCCGGTGAGAAAATATTCGTCCGGTTTTTTCGAGCCGCGCAATTCAGCGATCACGTTGGCGCCGGTGTAATTTCCCTCGGTACCGCAATCGAGATCAAGCTTGACTTTCACCGGTTTGCCGCCCTTTAGCAGGGCTTCAATCAGGTCGGCGTCGGGACTCGATACGGCGGCAG
>JBDTOS010000240.1:0-4699 GCA_039933095.1 Dokdonella sp. | reverse complement strand
ACGTTTGGCGATCGTTTCGCGCAAGTTTGCACTGAGACGCGCAGAAAACCCACTCATCCGTTCATGCGTACGTTGCAGGCGATTGCGCGGATGCTGCGCATTCAACCGTGCGAACACATGATCGACGTGCTGGGCACGACTTTGCTGGGCGCGGCGCATGCGTTGCAACATGTGCTCATGGCGTTGAGCCAACTGCCGCGCAAGCTCGATTCCATCGGGCACCAGCAATTCGGCGGCAGCCGATGGCGTCGGCGCGCGCAGATCGGCGGCAAAATCGGCAATCGTGAAATCGATTTCGTGGCCAACGGCGCAGACGACTGGAATCGCCGAAGCCCGAATCGCGCGAGCGATGCCTTCGTCATTGAATGCCCAAAGGTCTTCAAGCGATCCACCGCCACGCGTCAGCAACAGCACATCGTGGCGCATCGCCTTCGACGCAGCTTGCAACATCGCGACGATCGCGGGCGGCGCTTCCTTACCCTGCACCGGAACCGGAAGAATCTCGACTTCGACCAGCGGGAAACGACGTGCCAATACGCTGAGCACATCGCGGATTGCCGCACCGCTTGGCGACGTGATCACACCGATTCGACCGGGCCATTTTGGGATCGGACGTTTCTTCTCGGCATCGAACAAGCCTTCTGCGGCGAGTCGTGCTTTCAGTTGCTCGAACTGGCGTTGCAGCGCGCCGGCACCGGCGTCCTGCAAGTCCTCGACGATCAGCTGAAACTCTCCGCGCGCTTCGTACAGGCTGACGCGTCCGCGCAGCAGCACATGCATGCCATCGACAGGTTTGAACTTGAGCCAGGTACTGCGTGGCTTGAACATTGCGCAGCGAATCTGCGCAGCCGAATCCTTGAGGGTGAAATACAGATGTCCCGACGCGGGACGCGACACGTTCGACAATTCGCCCTCGACCCACACCGAAGCAAAACAATCTTCGATGACATCGCGCGCGCGCCGATTCAGCGTCGATGGCGTGAGGATTTCGCGCTGCGGCGATGACAGCAGATCGTCAGGGATCACGATCCACTCTATGCTGATCCATTGGCGATGGGTTCGGCTGCGCTGTCGATTCCGGACCGGCGGTCGAACTCGATCCGCGGCGCTTCAGGCGGGAATAGCGATAGAGCTCAGCGAGGCCGATCCACAGCGCAAACAACGCGAGTGGCCACGCGAGAAGGCGGGGCCAGAGCAGACCGATCAGCGCCGTGACCAGCAAGGCCAACGCCGATCCGAGCACGATGCCGGCCTCGGCAGCGCCAAGATCACGGCGACGCTTGAACGTCGCACCGACGGTATTGGCGAGCCGGATTGCGCTGGCCGTTGCACGGCTGGCACTGCCACCGATCCGCTTCGGATTTGCCGGCGGAACCGCGCTGCAACGTATGCGCTGGCGCTCGTTCAACACGATCTCGGTGGCATTGCCAAGGTCGGCCAGGTACTGTTTTTCCATCTGCTGTGCGAAGGCGATATTCTCGATCGCAACGTCGAGCTCGCAATTGCCCATCCAGCTTGCAATATTGAGATTGGTCGAACCAACGCGCGCCCAGCGTCTGTCGGCGACCGCAGTCTTGGCGTGCAACATCGAACCGTTCCACTCGAACACGCGAACGCCTGCTTCGAGCAGCACGCGATAGCCCGCGCGCGATAGCGATGCGACCGCCGGAACATCGCTCGATCCCGGTACCAGCAAGCGCACATCGACACCATCGCGCGCGGCGGCGGTGAGCGCCTGCACGTAGGCGTTGGTGCCGACGAAATAGGCATCGGTCAGCCATAGTGACTTCTGTGCGATTGCCGCAATCAGCTGATCGAGTCGATACAGGCCAACCGTGTTCGGCATCGTTGCGACTACGCGCAGATCGATATCTCCGCTCGCGGATTGTGCATGGACGCAAGTCACAATCGCATCGGGCAAGGGTGTGCCGATCTGCTGCCAGACATCGGCAAAAGCGCGCACCAATTCGGCGATTGCGGGACCGTGGATTGCCACCCCGGTATCCCGCCAAGGCGGAATGCCCTTTTCCGGATTGCCAAGCCACTTGCTGCTTACGCACATGCCGGAGACAAACCCGATCGCGCCATCGACGACGATCGACTTGCGGTGATCGCGGCTCAGCCAGGCAAACGGACTGGCGACACTGGGCGGATTGAATACGCGCACTTCACCGCCGGCATCGAGCAGGGGCTTCCAGAACGCCGCGTTCGATTCACGCAGACAACCGACCCAGTCGCGCAACACGAATACCTTGATGCCGGCACTCGCGCGTTCGGCCAGCGCATCGCGAAACTCGCGGCCGATGGCGTCATCGCTATAGATGTAATTCTCGAACAGGATGCAGTGCTGCGCGCCGCGAATCGCTTCGAGCCACGCAGCGTAATTGGCGCGAGCGTCGATCAGCAGTTCGACGCGATTGCCGGAAATCAGCCCCGCGCCGGCGGCGCGGCTCAGCGCCTGCTCGGCAAATCGACGCACCGACATCGCACCTGCGTTCGTGGACGATGGCTGCACTGGCAATGGAGCGGTTGAGGGCGGCATGAGGGCAAGTTTAGCGGGTCATCGAGTCGCTGGACGCTCGGGACTGTTGCGCATGGTAATATCATTGTCATTTAGCCATCCAAACGCGGCACGGAAACGATGAAGATCGAAACCAAACTTCCCAAGGTCGGCACAACGATCTTCACTGTCATGAGTCAGCTCGCGGCCGCGCATGGCGCGGTCAATCTCGGTCAGGGATTTCCCGATTTTGATGGGCCGCAGGAATTGCGCGATGCGCTGACACGTGCGATGAATTCCGGCAAGAACCAATATGCGCCGATGACGGGTATTGCGCCGCTGCGCGAGCAGATCGCGCGCAAGACGCTGGAGATGTACGGCGCCCGGGTGGATGTCGATCACGAGATCACGGTCACTTCCGGTGCGACGGAGGCCCTGTTCGCGGCGGTCATGGCAGTTGCGGGGCAGGGCGACGAAGTGATCGTGCTCGATCCGTGCTACGACAGCTACGATCCGGCAATTGTCATGGCCGGCGCGAAAGCCGTACACGTGCCGCTCAATCCGCAGGATTTTTCGGTGGACTGGCAGCGCGTGCGTGATGCGATCACGCCGAAGACGCGCATGATCATGGTCAACACGCCGCACAATCCGTGCGGCTCGGTGTTCGCGGCGAGCGATCTGGATACGCTCGCCGACATCGTGCGCGATAGCGAAATTATCGTCCTGTCAGATGAAGTCTACGAGCACATCGTGTTCGACGGCGCCGAGCATCAGAGTGTTTTGCGCCATGCCGAACTTGCGGCGCGCAGCTTCGTCGTCAGTTCGTTCGGCAAGACCTATCACTGCACTGGCTGGAAGGTCGGCTACTGCATCGCACCGCGTGCATTGTCTGCCGAGTTCCGCAAGGTGCATCAATATTTGACCTTCTGCACGTTTTCGCCGGCGCAGTGGGCGCTTGCCGAAGTTCTCGAGAACGACCCGCAGCACTATCGCGATCTGCCGCAGTTCTATCAGAAACGCCGTGATCGGTTTCGCGATTTGCTCGCGGACACGAAGTTTCGAGCGTTGCCGGTTGCCGGCGCTTATTTCCAGGTCGTCGATTATTCGGCGATCAGCGATCAGGACGACATGCAGTTCTGCGAATGGTTGATCCGCGAAGGCGGTGTCGCCGCCATTCCACTGTCAGCATTCTACGAAGCACCGCCGCCAGACATGCGCCTGATCCGCTTGTGCTTCGCCAAGAGCGATGATGTGCTCGAAAAGGCGATCGAGCGCTTGAGGAAACTCTGATGAGGAAACTCTGACCATGTCTGCACCGACGACTCCATTGCGTGTTTCCATGGTCCAGGGCGAGACGCGCTGGCACGATGCCGCTGCGAATCGCGCGTACTACGGCGAGCATGTGCGACGCCTGCAAGGGCAAAGCGATCTGATCCTGCTGCCGGAAACGTTTCTCAGCGGCTTTACCAACGAAACACTAAGCCAGGCTGAATCGATGGACGGCGAGGGTCTGCGCTGGCTGCGTGAGCTGGCGATCGAAGTCGGCACGACGATCACCGGCAGCCTGGTCATCCGCGATGGCGATCGCTGCCTCAATCGCCTCGTGTGGATGCGCCCGGACGGTTCGTCCGAACTCTACGACAAGCGCCATCTGTTCCGCATGGCCGGCGAGCATGAGCGCTATGCCGGCGGACGCGAGCGCCTGATCGTCGAACTCAATGGCTGGCGGATTTGCCCTCAGGTCTGCTACGACCTGCGCTTTCCGGTCTGGCTGCGCAATCGCTACGACGCGAGCGTGCCGAAACGTTTCGACTACGACCTGCTGCTGTTCGTCGCCAACTGGCCGGCACCGCGTCGACACGCCTGGCAAACGCTGCTGCGCGCACGCGCGATCGAAAACCTGAGCTACTGCGTCGGCGTCAATCGAATCGGTGTCGATGGCAACGATATCGCCTATGCCGGCGACAGCGCGGCGCTGGATTTTCTCGGCCAGCCGCTGATCGAATTCGGTTCGCGCGAACAGACCGCCACGGTTGCGCTGGATCCGGCACCGCTGGCTGCGCATCGCGAGCGATTTCCGGCGTGGATGGATTCCGACGCGTTCGATTTGCGAGTTTGATCCAAGCAAAACGCGGAACGCGTCGAGATTGCACTGCGGATGCTCTGATCTATTCCGCACAGGCGTCACCGGCCTGTCTG
>JBDTOS010000239.1:0-4701 GCA_039933095.1 Dokdonella sp. | reverse complement strand
GCGACAAGTCCGCAACCACTATCAAGCGCTGCGAAGGCGACTGAACCGGCGGCGGCAGTTGCTAGGAAGACAGATGGTCCTGCCGCCAACGACAACCTCAATGCCGTTGCCTGGACCCAGACGGCGATCGAGCACGATCTGATCGTGCGCGAGATTTATCGCAGTGCAGGGGAAAAGCTGCTCAAGGCACTTGCCGATCGCTCCTGGGATGCGTTATCGAGAGATGATCGCACGACTCCGATCAAGGGCTTGAGGCCGGCCGTCATCCTCGATATCGACGAAACCGTGCTCGACAATTCGCCGTATCAGGCGCGTCTGGTTCGCAACAACGTCGATTTCAACGAATTCACCTGGGCGCAGTGGTGTCGCGAGAAGTCGGCCCGCGCGCTGCCCGGAGCGCTCGAGTTTGCCCAGCTCGCGGCAAAGCATCATGTCACCGTGTTCTATCTTTCGAACCGCGCGCAGGATCTCAATGAGGCGACGCTGGAAAACCTGCGCGCTCTCGGCTTTCCGCTCGCAACCAACCAACCGGTTTTCCTCGGCCTCGGGACGATCTTCAAGGGCTGCGAGCAGGATGGCAGCGAGAAGGGTTGTCGCCGCCAACTGGTCGGCCAGCGCCACCGCGTGCTGTTGCAGCTTGGCGATCAGCTCGGCGATTTTGTCGATGTGCTAGCGAACACGCCCGATGGGCGTCGCGCTGCGGTCGCGCCGTATCTCGGCTGGATCGGAGAGCGCTGGTTCGTGCTGCCGAACCCCACCTACGGTTCGTGGGAGCCGGCCTTGTTCAACAACGACTGGAGCCAATCGATAGGGCAGCGAAGGGCAGCGAAGCAAGCTGCATTGCGCTCTGACGCCACCAAGGAAGAGTGATTTTCAATGAAATTCAAATGCTTAAACTACATAATATAAAGTGTTGCTTTAACTATGCCAGCTAAGTACACTGTTCTGGTCCAATAAATCGACGACTACCAAGCCGCATTCGGACACTACCGGAACACCGCCCCCAAACAACAAGATTTTCCCCCTCCGGCCAACGCCGGATTCGACCCGGATGGTGCAAACCCTCCGGGTTTTTTTATCCCTGCCGCTCCAAACAGGCGGCATTCCCGCGCTGGCGATGGTCGCTTGCGCCCTGCTAGAGTGCGTGTCCCTCGTTGCCGACCTGTTGGGTGCTGCCATGTTCATCTCGTCGATTCGTCTCGCCTTGATCGCGTTGCCTTTGGCTTTCGTGATCGGCTGCCACGAGGAAAATCCGCCAGTTGCCGGCGCGCCAGCGGTTGTGGCTAGCGTCGGCGGTGCCACCCCCGACGCCACGATCAGAACCAATGTGGCCCTGCTCAAGGCCGGAAACATTGGAGCACTGATCGCGCATGCCCTGCCGCCCGCCGAGTTCACCAAGCTCAAGGCCGATTGGGGCAAGGACAAGGACGATGAGCCGATCACCGAAGAGGATCGGCAAAAGTTCAACGCAACCCTTGCCAAGCTGACCGCGCCTGACGCGGAGCAGAAGATGTTCAGCGAGATTGAGCCCGCCCTTGCCCAGTTCGACGCCCAATACAAGCAACAGTTGCCGATGTACGTGAACATGGGGCGCGGCTTCGTTCGCAGCACCGTGCAGGACAACAAGGAAATGAGCGATGCCAGCAAACAGCAGGCGCTGGCAGCGATCGATGCACTGGCCGATTGGGCGCAAGGCACGCGTTTTACCGATCCGGACAAGATAAAGGCGGCCATCGCCGTTCTCGTGGCGACCGCGCGGGATTTGAAACTGACCACGCTGGATGCCGCACGCACACTGGATTTCGACCAGTCCATGCAAAAGGCACAGACTGCGTTTCTTGGAGTCAAGCGGGTACTCGGTGTTTACGGCTTCTCGATCGACAGGACCCTCGATTCGATTACGCCGACAGTGATCTCAAGCGATGGCAACAGCGCCAAGGTCAAGATCGATTACAGCCTGCTCGACAAGCCGCTCAGCGCGGAAGTCGAGATGGTCCGGCTTGATGGCCAGTGGTATGGCAAGGAGACCATCGAGAAGATGCAGAAGCGTCTGAACGAAGCCGCAGCGCCATCGGCGTCTGCAGCCGGCAAGGCATCCGGACCGGCAGGTTGAAACCAAAGATCAATCAGATGGCGGCACGGCCCTTCTTTTCGTTGTGAACACCGAATCGCTCCCGGCCAAAACCACCGCGCCACGTCAGGCCGCGCCGCATCTGCGCTTGCTCGGCAGCCTGCTGCGCTCGTGGCTGCGCATCCGCCTGGAACCCGCCGACCCGCGTGCGCTGGTCGCGACCGGCGATGCGCCGCTGGTCTATGTGATCGAGCGCTACGGCATGTCCGACATGCTGATTCTCGATCAGGCTACGCAGCAGGCCGGACTGCCGACACCGTACTCGATCGCCGATCGCCTGCCGATCCAGCGCCGACGCGCCATTATTGCGCTGTCGCGCCGGCCGCGCTTGTTCGGTCGGCCGCAGCATCCGACCCGGTCGGAAACGCTGAGCCAATTGCTGCAATACATTCGCAACGTACCCGACGCCGACGTGCGCGTTGTGCCGGTGTCGATTTTTGTCGGTCGCGCGCCGGATCGCGACACCGGCTGGTTTCGTGTGCTGTTTTCCGAAACCTGGGGCGTGGTTGGGCGCTTTCGGCGCCTGCTTGCCTTGTTGTTGAACGGCCACAACACGATAGTGCAGTTCGCCCAGCCGATTTCATTGCGCCAGGTGCTCGACGAAGCGCCCGAGATGACCCAGGAACTGGCGGTGCGCAAGTTGTCGCGCGTGTTGCGCGTGCATTTCCGACGTATCCGCGCGACCGTCATCGGCCCCGATCTTTCGCATCGGCGGACTCTTGTCGATGCAGTGTTGAACGCCGATCCGGTACGCGATGCGATCAATGCCGTGGTCAGCAAGGAAAACATCAGCCACGCCAAAGCCTGGCACCGCGCGCGTGAGTTCGCGATGGAAATTGCCGCCGATTATTCGCACCCGGTGGTGCGTTCGGCTTCGTTCCTGCTCAATGGATTCTGGAACAAGCTTTACGCTGGCGTGCACATGCATCACTTCGACCGGCTCAAGGCGATCGTCCCCGGCCATGAAGTAATTTATGTGCCCTGCCATCGCAGCCATATCGACTATCTGCTGCTGAGTTGGTCGCTCTATCGCAACGGACTTTCGGTGCCGCATATCGGTGCCGGCATCAATCTGAATCTGCCGGTGGTCGGTTCGATCCTGCGCGGCGGCGGCGCCTTTTTCATGCGACGCAGTTTCAAGGGCAATGCGCTGTATTCGACCGTATTTCGCGAGTATCTGAGTCGCCTGCTCACGCTTGGCGTACCGCTCGAATATTTCATCGAAGGTGGACGCTCCCGTACCGGCCGTCTATTGACGCCACGCGGCGGAATGCTGGCGATGACCTTGCGCAGCTTTCTGCGCGAATCGCAGCGTCCGGTCATGTTCCAACCGGTCTACATCGGCTACGAAAAACTCATGGAGGGCAAGTCCTATATCGGCGAACTATCGGGCCAGCCGAAGGAAAAGGAGTCGCTGATCGGCCTGCTGCGGGCGTTTCGTGTGCTGCGCAATCGCTACGGGCGCGTCAGCCTGAGTTTCGGCGAACCGATTTTCCTCACCCCGCTGCTCGATGATGTCGCGCCGGAGTGGACCAAGGACATTGCAACTCCGGACGACAAACCGGAATGGTTGAACCGCACCGTCGCAACGCTCGCCGATCTCATCCAGATCAATATCAACCGTGCGGCCGACGTCAATCCGATCAACCTGATTGCCCTCGCGTTGCTGTCGACACCGAAGCATGCGATGGCCGAGGCCGATCTGCTCGCGCAACTCGAATTGAGCAAGGCCCTGTTGATCGGAATCCCGTATTCCGATCGGGTGACGGTTACCACCATGTCGCCAGCCGAGATCATCGCCTACGGCGAACAGATGCAATGGATTGAACGCGTGCAACATCCGCTCGGCGACGTGCTCTCGTGCAGCGACGAGCAGGCGGTACTGCTGAGTTACTTCCGCAACAATGTGCTGCATCTGTTTGCGACCGCGTCGTGGATCGCCTGCTGTTTTCTCAATAGCCGGCGCATGGCGCGTGCGACGATTCTGCGCCTCGGCCGTCTGGTTTATCCGTTTATCTCGGCGGAGTTGTTTCTGCCATGGAACGAAAAGCAATTCGAGCGTCAGATCGAGGCAACGCTGCAGTTCTTCATCGATCAGGGATTGCTGAGCACCGATGGCGGCCGCCGCATCATCAGTCGCGGTCCGGGTCAAAGCGATGCTTCGTTTCGCCTGCGTCGCGTGGCGCACAGTTTGTTGCAGGCATTCGAGCGTTACTACATTGCGCTCGCCGCACTGGTGAAACACGGGCGCGGCACGCTGACCTCCGGCGAACTTGAAAATCTGTGTTACCTCACTGCGCAGCGTCTGTCGCTTCTGCATGAATTGAATTCGCCGGAGTTCTTCGACAAATCGCTATTCCGCGGTTTTATCCAGCAATTGCGCGAGCGACGCGTGGTGTGGACCGATGCCGAGGGCAAACTCGATTTCGACAAGGATCTCGAAGACGTCTCGCGCGATGCCAAGGTCATCCTCAGCCGCGAAATCCGCCACGGCATCCTGCAGGTGACTCCGGACAAGCGCGGAGAGCTTGCGACATCATCGAACTCCGAGGACGACACGAGGTCGGAAT